>NZ_CP132312.1:262500-514212 GCF_030733845.1 Shinella zoogloeoides | reverse complement strand
GACAGTCTCCTCGGTCCGACGCACGAACGGGCGCCGGAAATCCCAGGCAGCCGAATTTTCAGGATTGGCCGCCGACCGCCAGCTTTTCAGGCATGCAAAGGCGGGCGCGCAAGCGCCAGATGCGCTGGAGATGGAAATGTGGCCGCTGGCGCAAGGGAAGTGACCGCGCGCGCAAGAAAGTCCGGGGCTGACGTCGATGACGATCCGCCGCGGATCGCCGAAGGCTTTATCGCAGTTCGCGAATCCACCGCCAGACATCGTCGGTCTTCAGCGGTTCGGCAGGCAGGCGGCGGCCCTCTTCCGCCAGCGCCCGCATCTCTCTCGGCGAGATTTCGTAGGTTCGCCGGAAGGCGCGCACGAAGCTCTTGCGATGGATAAAACCGTAGCGCCCGGCGATGTTGGCGATGCTTTCGCGGCGGTGCGCCGGATTGACGAGTTCATCCCGGCAACGCCGCAGCCTCGCTTCGACGACATAGGTGGAAAAACCGCCATGCGGCTCGAAGAGGTAATAGAGTTTGCGCGTGGAGATGCCGAACAAGCCGGCCACCCGCTCGGCCGTCATGTCCGGGTCCGCGATCCGCTCATCGACAAAGCGGCGGATCTGCCCGGCAAGCGCAAACTCGACGGACGACACACTCTCCTGGGCAACCGCCCCATTGATCGCCGCCGCCGCGAGTTCCAGCGTGGGCCCCATCACCGCTTCGGCTTGCTTGCCGTTCATCGCGCCTGCCGCATTGAACAGGCCTTGCAGATGATTGCGCAGCAATGCGACGAGCGGCGACGCCCCCGATATGACGCGCATGTTCTGCTCGTCGGGCGCCTTCAGCAGCGGCGCGAACAACCGGCGCGGCACGGTGAGGTTGAGACTGTCGAAATCGCTTGTGCCCGTTGCCTGCGCCTGGGCGAGATCGGCAATGATCAGGTCTCCCGGCTCGGCCTTCTCGCCAAGCCCGCCGTCACGCCGTCCGTGGCTGCCGGACACGCAAAATTGCAGGGTGACATGATCAAGCCCATCCCGTCCGATGCGGCTTCTCGATCGATCGAAACTTTGCGCGACACACCGGTAGGAGGTGAGAACGATTTCGCCCATATGAAAGGCCTCCGCGCGAAAATGAAAACGCTCCGCAGCATTGTTGAGCAGGCGAACGCCGTAGAAAATCCCCATGCTCTCCTGCCAGAGAGAGACAGCCTGATTCACGGCCATGCCGGCTGAATCGAGCATCGACCGGGGAAGATGCGCGTGGGCAGACGCTTGATGGACCGCGGATTCTCGGATGGGGGCCACTCCCAGGATGACGGGTGCGGGAATAGATGGCTCGCCCGGCATCCGGTCGTCAAGAGGCATCTGCGATCATGCGCAATAGCGCGCTGGCGTGACCTTCAGTATCCGCCCGCGGGAAAATGCGCCCTTCCTCGACAAGGGCCCGCCCCCGCCTAGTGCTTCAACACGCGGGCAAGGAAGGAGCGGGCGCGCTCGTTCTGCGGGTTGTCGAAGAATTCGTCCGGCTTTCCGACTTCCAGGATCGCACCCTGGTCGATGTAGACGATCCGGTCGGCGACTTCGCGGGCAAAGCCCATCTCATGCGTCACGATCATCATCGTCATGCCATCGGCGGCAAGCTCGCGCATGACGTCGAGCACTTCGCCGATCATCTCAGGGTCGAGCGCGGAGGTCGGCTCGTCGAACAGCATCAGATGCGGCTCCATCGCCAGCGAGCGGGCAATCGCCACGCGCTGCTGCTGGCCGCCGGAAAGCTGGCCGGGATATTTGTGCGCATGCGCCTTCAGGCCGACGCGGTCGAGCAGCTTGAGGGCCGTCGCCTCGGCGTCGGCCTTCGATTTCCGGTGCACGCGCATCGGCGCGATGGTGATGTTCTCAACGACGGTCTTGTGCGGGAACAGGTTGAACTGCTGGAACACCATGCCGACCCCCTTTCGGATGGCCGCAAGCTCCTTCTCGCCGCCAAGAAGACGGTCCTCTTCCACCGGCACCTGGTAGCCGTCCACGCGCAGGCTGCCGTTCTGGTACATTTCCAGCCCGTTGACGCAGCGGATGAGCGTGGACTTGCCCGAGCCGCTCGCGCCGATCACCACCACCACCTCGCCGCGCGCGACGGAAAGATCGATGCTCTTGAGGACGTGATGGCTTCCGTAGAACTTGTTGAGGTTCTGCATTTCGACGATGGGGCTCATGGAGCTGCCTCCGGCATGGTTCGTTTCGGTCATCGGCTGCCCCGCGCAAGGTGCTTTTCGAGCTTCCGGGCGACGAAGGTGATCAGGGAACCGACGAGGAAATAGGTCAGGAACAGGAACGAATAGACTTCGTAGGTGCGGTCGCCACTTTGCGGATTGGCGAGGATCATCTGGCCGGCGCGCAGGAAATCGGTGAGACCGATGATGAAGACCAGCGGCGCCGTGTTGAAGATGTCAAGCACGTTGCCGACGAGCGGCGGCACCACCACGCGAAGGGCCTGCGGCAGGACGATCGACCGGTTGATGTCGAACTCGCTCATGCCGAGCGAGCGGGCGCCTTCCGTCTGCCCGCGCGGTACGGCCTGCAGGCCGCTGCGGACATATTCGGCGACATAGGCGGAATAGAACAGCGTGAAGCCGATCATGCCGCGCACCACGTCCGCCAGGTTGAGCTGCGGCGTCAGCACGGGCATCAGGATCCAGATCCAGTAGACCACCATAATCAGCGGCACGGAGCGCATCACCTCGATATAGGCCGTGCAGATCCACCGCACGCTGGAGAAGCGGCTGCGACGGCCGAAGGCGAGCAGGATGCCGATGGGAAGGGTGACGACCGCGGTGACGAGCGTCATGAGGATGCTGAGCAGCAGCCCGCCCCAAAGGCCGGCGCCGGGCGGCGCCATCACGGCGAAGATCGCGATCATGCCGGTGAAGGCGGCCGGCAGGAGAACCGTGCGCATCACCGGAACGAGCGAGATCAGCGCCCACAGCAGCCCGAAGAGGGCGACCGTCGCCGCGACCAGCAGGACGTTCGTCGGGTCGTTCGTTCCGGTCAGGACGAGCGAAGCCGCCATCACGACGAGAAGACCGCCGGCATGCCGCTTGCGGAACGTGAAGACGCAGCCCAAAGCCGCACCGATGAGGGCCGCGATGATCATGGCCGCAACCCAGGTCCGCCACACCTGATCGACCGGGAAGATGCCGATCATCAGGACGCGCAGGCTCTGCGGGATGATGTCCCATTTCGCCACCGTCAGCGCCCAGGCGACGATCTGCCAGACAAGCCAGAGAACGCCCGGAATGACGGTGAGGGAGAGGAGGACGTCGAACGGCTTGGCGAACAGGTTGTGCCGCGACCATTTGAGGGATTTTGCGATCATCGCGAAGCTCCGCGTTTGGTCATCCGGCGGTCGGCCCAGCCGACAGCGGCGCTGATGGCCCAGCTGAGGATCAGGTAGGACACCATCACGATGACGATGCCTTCAAGGCTGTGGCCGGTCTGGTTCGCAATCGTGCCGTAGATGTTGAAGAGCTCGGGATAACCGATGGCGATGCCGAGCGCCGTATTCTTCGTCAGGCTGATATACTGGTTGCCGAAGGACGGCAGCACGACCCGGAAGACCTGCGGCAGGATGATGTCGTTGACGGTATCGCGGCGTGTAAGGCTGAGCGAGGCCGCCGCCTCCCACTGCCCCTTCGGCAGCGCGTCGATGGCGCCGCGCACGATCTCCGCAATGTAGGACGCGCTGTTGACGACAATGGCGAGCAGCAGCGCGGCCATTTCCGGGCTCATGCTCGTGCCGCCGCGCGCCTGGAACCGCGAGGTGACGGGGACATCTATGCCCAGGATGCCCGTCGCGAACATCACGACGGCAAGCACGATCGCCACGCCGGCGCAAATCCAGCGAACCGGTTTCTTCCGATCGAGGAAAAGCCCGAGGAGGGCAACCCAGAAGGCCGTCACCGTTCCGATCGCGATCAGCGAGCCATCGCCCTGCCAGACGGGCGCCGGAAAATAGAGGCCCTGCTGGCTGATGACGACACCGTAGAACTTTGCCGCGGCCGCAATCGGAGGAAAATGCAAGACGACGGCGAAGTACCAGAAGACGAGCTGGATCAGAAGCGGCGTGTTTCGCACGAACTCCACGCACCAGAAGGAGAGGTTGCGAATGACCCAGTTGGTCGAGAGCCGGCCGACGCCGAGCAACGTCCCGAGCACGGTGCTGAGAAGGATGGCGAGGATGGCCACCTTGATCGTGTTGAAGATGCCGGTGACGAACGCCTGGGCGATCAGGCGATCCGACGTGAAGTCTAGGAAGCCCGGCCAGAAGCCGCCGTCGAAGACGACGGTCTTGCCTTCGCTGATGTCGAAGCCCGCCGCATCCTGGAGGAACGAGAAGCTGAACCTGATCCCGTGCCGGGCAAGTCCTTCCTTCACGGCAAGGGCGAAGAGGGCGACAAGGACGACAGCGGCCGCGACAATGGCGAACTGGATCGCGTTGTACCTGATCCGGTTGCGCCGGCGGCGGGCCGGAACGTCGTCGTCAGCCGTGTTTAGGGCCACGTTCGCTTGGTGCACAGTCATGTCGAGATACCAGAACCGATTGGGGACCGGGGCGGGATGCCGCCCCGGTCCTGTCAGGAAGAGGATCAGTTCCAGAGGGGCGAATAGATCGCGCCGCCCTGCGTCCACAGGGCGTTCGGCGTGCCCTTGCGGTCGAGGAACATGCTGGTGTCCGGACCGAGGTTGCGGTCGTAGATTTCGCCGTAGTTGCCGACGGCCTTGATCGCCTGCGCGACGAAGTCGTCGGAAAGGCCGAAGTCCTTGCCGTAGCCGCCGCCGACGCCGAGGAACTTCTGAACGAACGGATCTTCGCTCTTCTGCTTCTCTTCGAGGTTGGCCTGCGTGATCTCGGATTCCTCAGCCTGGAACAGGCCGTAGGTGATCCAGCGCAGCGCGTTGCGCCACTTGGAATCGTTGGCCGCGACGAAACCGCCGAAGGGCGACTTGTCGAGCGTGTCGGGAAGGATCAGATAGTCGGTCGGCTTCGGCGAGTTGCCGGCCCAGGCGGCTAGCGCGGACTTGTCGGTGCTCATCGCGTTGCAGCGGCCGGAATTGAGGGCGGCGAACAGCTTTTCGAGGTTCTCGTAGGTGAGGACCTTGGAGCCTTCCCAGCCGCGCGCCTTGAAGGCGCTGGTGAGGACCGTTTCGGTCACGGAGCCCTGCGTCGTGCAGAAGGTGGCGCCATCGAGATCGGCGAACTCCTTTACGCCCGAATCCGTCTTCACCATGATGCCGGTGCCGTCGTAGAAGTTGATCGGCAGGAAGTCGATGGCGATGGAGGATTCGCGCGCCGGCTTCATGGTGGTGTGCGCGAAGACGACGTCGACCTGATTGGTGAGTACCGCGTCGAAGCGGCTTTTGTCCGTGACCGTGACGAACTTGACCTTCGAGGCATCGCCGAGGACGGCGGCGGCAACGGCACGGCAGAAGTCCACGTCCAGGCCTTCCATCTGGCCCGTCGTCGTGTTGAGGTAGCCGAAACCGGGCGCCGTGTTGTCGGTACCGCAGTTCAGGGTGCCGCGTTGCTTGACGGTATCGAGTACGGAGGCGGACGCCTGACCTGCGGTCAGGGCGAGACCGGCAAACACGCCGGCCGTGAGAAGCTTGATCAGTTTCATTGCGTTCCCCTGTGAATATCGCGAGGTGCCCTGCACGCTGGTGCAGAGCCCGGTTCTCATGCCGAGAGCTGATTTGGGCGATAGGCAACAGCGGCTCTTGCCGTTCTGTAGCTGATGTTCCCGCCATTGGCCTAAGTTCGCCGTCTGGTATCCAAGCTGCGAACCCATATCAATCGACAGGGGGACGATAGGAACACGATTTGTTCAGGTCTACTTAATTCTGCTTTACGTACTCTTTAGTAAAACTGTTGTGTTTTAGCTTCCCAACCCCTCTTGCGCACCATCGTCGGGCGCGATCCGCGGCTCGCCCTTGCCGGTGGGGAGCCGGCGGCGGGAACCGCTCCTCGCATTCACTTCCGCAATGAAGGCCTGAACCGCCGGGCTACGCTTCTCGCCCTTGCGGAACGCCAGGGAAATCTGGCGGCGGATCTCCGGCTCGATCTTGCAGACCCAGACGTCCTCGAGGTCGTAGCTGGCCCGAAGGCCCGGCAGGATCGAGATGCCGTAGCCTACCCGGATCAGCGCGATGGTCACCTCGAAGCCCTTGCAGCGGGCGACGATGTCGGGCGTGAAGCCGGCCTCCTGGCAGGCATCGGTGATCATGCGGTTGTAGGTGGAAGAGGCGGTATCCAGCGCCCAACGCTCCTCGCGCAACTGGTGCAGCATCACCGTGGCCTGGCCGGCAAGGGGATGGGTTTGCGAGACCATGACGTTGAAGACGTCTTCCATGAGCGGGATCGTCTCGATGTTCGGATCGATCGCGCCGGCGGGCACGTTGAGGTCGTCGATGATCGCGATGTCGGTTTGCCAACTGCGCAGGGCAGCAAGGCTTTCGGCCGGCTCCATCTCGTCGAACTGCACCGTCAGGCGCGGATGGAGGCGATGCAGCTCGTGGATCGCGCCCGCCACCACAGCCGCCGCGACGGAAGGAAAGGCCGCCACCCGCAGCTCGCCGGCAATGACCTTCTTCAGCTCGGCGATATCGGCCCGCGCCGATTCCAGCTCGATCAGGATGCGCTCCGCCCGCTCGACGAGCTGCTTGCCGGCCGGCGTCAGCTCGACGCCCCGGCCGCGCCGCTCGATGAGGTCGATCCCCACCTCCTGTTCGAGCAGCGCGATCTGCTGTGAGACGGCCGACGGCGAAACGTAGAGCGCCTCCGCCACCGCCGCCATGGTCTTGCGGATCGACAATTCGCGTAGCGCACGCAAGCGGGCAAGGTCCATTCGCCTCTCCTGAAATCAGAAGTAAATGATTAGCAGATCAGAACGCATGTGCAAATATTATTAACTTTTTCTGGATCGAAGCCCTCGCTAGCCTTTCTCCCAAGCCCTCATACCCTTCCGCGGAGACAGGTCATGACCCAACAGACAAACGCCCACTTCAATTCGCCGGTGCACGAATGCGATCCGATCGTCGCGCAGGCGCTCGACAACGAACGCGCCCGCCAGCAGAACCAGATCGAGCTGATTGCCTCGGAAAACATCGTCAGCCGCGCCGTTCTCGACGCGCTCGGCCACGAGATGACCAACAAGACGCTCGAAGGCTATCCGGGCAACCGTTTCCATGGCGGCGGCCAGTTCGTCGATGTCGTCGAGCAGGCGGCCATCGACCGCGCCAAGGAACTCTTCGGCTGCGCCTATGCCAACGTCCAGCCGCATTCCGGCACGCAGGCAAACCTTGCCGTCTTCTTCCTGCTGATGAAGCCGGGCGAGAAGGTCCTGTCGCTCGACCTCGCCGCCGGCGGCCACCTCTCGCACGGCATGAAGGGCAACCTTTCGGGCCGCTGGTTCGAGGCGCACAACTACAATGTCAATTCGCAGAACGAAGTCATCGACTACGACGAGATGGAGCGCATCGCGGAAGAGGTTCGCCCGAAGCTCCTCATCACCGGCGGCTCGGCCTATCCGCGTGAGCTCGACTTCGAGCGCATGGCGAAGATCGCGAAGAAGGTCGGCGCCTATTTCATGGTCGACATGGCGCATATCGCCGGGCTGGTCGCCGGTGGGGCCCATCCCTCCCCCTTCCCGCATGCGGATATCGTCACCTGCACGACCACGAAGACGCTTCGCGGCCCGCGCGGCGGCCTCATCCTCACCAACAACGAGGAATGGTTCAAGAAGCTGCAGGCCGCCGTCTTCCCCGGCGTGCAGGGCTCGCTGCACAGCAACGTGCTTGCGGCCAAGGCGATCTGCCTCGGCGAAGCGCTGCGTGACGATTTCAAGGCCTATGCGCATCAGGTGAAGGCGAATGCCAGGGTGCTGGCCGAGACCCTGGCGGATCGCGGCATCCGCATCGTTTCCGGCGGCACGGACACGCATATCGTACTGCTCGACCTCTCCAGCAAGGGCCTCAACGGCAAGCAGGTCGAGGACGTGCTGGCGCGCGCCAACATCACCTCGAACAAGAATCCGATCCCCGGCGACAGCCCCCGCCCCGCCGAATGGGTCGGCATGCGTCTCGGCACGTCGGCGGCGACGACGCGCGGCCTGAAGGAAGACGAATTCAAGGCGCTGGGCGACGTCATCGCCGACCTCATCGAGGCGGAAGCTGCCGGCAAGGCGGATGATGTCGTCGAGGGCGCGAAGGCGACGGTGGCCAGGCTGACCGCCGCCTTCCCGGTCTACGCACACTAGGACCTCCATCAAGCGAAGGCGCGCCTCTCCTGCACGGCGCGCCTTCCGGCCCCTGACGGGCATCGAGTGACGCGAAAGGGGGACACCATGGGAATGGACAGGATTACGGACAGCGCGATCATCGACGGCAAGACGTTCGCGGCCGGCTTGCTAGAAGATGTCGCCGGGAAGGTTGCCCGGCTGAAAGAGGCGACCGGCGCCGTGCCGGGCCTTGCCGTGGTCCTCGTCGGCAGCGATCCGGCCAGCGCCGTCTATGTCGGATCGAAGCATCGCCAGACGGTCGCCGCCGGAATGAATTCCTTCAAGCACGAGCTTGCGGCAGACACCACGCAGGACGAACTGATGGCGCTGATCGACCGGCTGAATGTCGATCCCGCCGTGCACGGCATCCTCGTCCAGCTTCCGCTGCCCGCCCATCTCGATGCCAGCGCCGTCATCCAGGGCATCAACCCCGACAAGGATGTCGACGGCTTCCATATCTCCAATGCCGGGCGCCTTTCGACCGGCCAGCCGGCGATGGTGCCCTGCACGCCGCTCGGCTGCCTCATGCTGCTGAAGGACCGGCTGGGCAACAACCTCTCCGGCCTGCATGCCGTGGTGATCGGCAAATCCAACATCGTCGGCAAGCCGATGGCGCAGCTGCTGCTTTCGGAAAACTGCACGGTGACCGTCGCCCATTCGCGCACGAAGAATACGCCGGAGCTTTGCCGCACCGCCGATATCCTCGTCGTCGCCGTCGGGCGGCCCGGTCTCGTGCGCGGCGACTGGATCAAGCCGGGGGCCGTGGTCATCGACGTCGGCATCAACCGCGTGGAGATCGACGGCAAGTCGCGCATCGTCGGCGACGTCGCCTTCGAGGAAGCCCGTCATGCCGGTGCCATCACGCCAGTTCCGGGCGGCGTCGGCCCCATGACCATCGCCTGCCTCCTCGCCAATACGCTCACGGCCTTCCGCCACCAGCACTCCGTCCATATCGACTGACCGACCCGAAGGGATCGCCAATGTCCGCTCTTGCCAACCGCTATGCCCTGCGCGTCGCCTGCCCCTCCATCCGGGGCGTGACCGCCGCGATCGCGACTTATCTGTCCGCCAACGGCTGCAACATCTCCGACAGCGCCCAGTTCGACGACAAGAGCACCGGCCGCTATTTCATGCGCGTCAGCTTCCAGTCCGAGGAAGGCCGCACGCTGGCGGAACTGCGCGAAGGCTTCGCCGAGATCGCCGCGACGTATGAGGCGGAGGCGGAATTCTTCGACGAGACGGCCAAGCGCAAGGTCATCCTCATGGTCTCACGCTTCGGCCATTGCCTGAACGACCTGCTCTACCGCTGGAAGATCGGCGCGCTGCCGATCGACATCGTCGGCGTCATCTCCAATCACTTCGACTACCAGAAGGTTGTGGTGAACCACGACATTCCCTTCCACCACATCAAGGTGACGAAGGAAAACAAGCCGGAAGCCGAAGCCGAGCAGATGCGCATCGTGGAGGAGACCGGCGCAGAACTCATCGTGCTCGCCCGCTACATGCAGGTTCTCTCCGACGAGATGTGCAGGAAGATGTCCGGCCGGATCATCAACATCCACCACTCGTTCCTGCCGTCCTTCAAGGGTGCGAACCCCTACAAGCAGGCTTTCGAGCGCGGCGTGAAGCTGATCGGCGCGACCTCGCACTATGTGACGGCCGACCTCGACGAGGGCCCGATCATCGAGCAGGACATCGTGCGGGTAACCCATGCGCAAAGCGCCGACGACTATGTCAGCCTCGGCCGCGACGTCGAAAGCCAGGTGCTTGCCCGCGCCATTCACGCCCATATCCACGGCCGGGTGTTCATCAACGGCAACCGGACCATCGTCTTCCCGCCGTCGCCGGGCTCCTACGTCTCCGAGCGCATGGGATGAACGCCGAGGCCGGCAGATAGACCAATCCAAGCAGGATCACGATATGCCCATACAGCTTCCCGACAATCCCGCCCGTTCCGATGTGCTCGCGGCGCGCCCGACACTCTGGACGAACCCGCACTATGTCAGGAACGCGATCGAGGATGCGGCGCTTCCCGTGCGGCCCTCGGATGTGGACGCGGCGCAGGAGAACTGGCGACGGCTCGCGCCTCTGCTGAAAACCTGCTTTCCCGAGCTGAAACCCGATAGCGGCGCGATCCGCTCCGACCTCGTACCCCTGGAAAGCATTCGCGACGCTCTTGGCTATGCAGGCGCCGAATATGGCACCGTCCTGGTCAAGGCCGACAGCGCCCTTCCCGTCGCCGGATCGATCAAGGCCCGCGGCGGCGTCTACGAGGTCTTCGTCTTCGCCGAGCAGCTGGCAAAACGCGAGGGCTTGCTGAAGGAAGGACAGGACATCCGGCGCCTTGCGGAGCCGGATGCGAAAGCCTTCTTCTCCCACTACACGATCGCGGTCGGCAGCACGGGAAACCTGGGGCTCAGCGTGGGCATCGCCGCGCGCGCCCTCGGCTTCAAGGCGACCGTCCACATGTCGTCGGATGCCAAGACCTGGAAGGTGGAGCGGTTGACGCGGCTCGGCGTCGAGGTCGTAAAGCACGATGCCGACTATACGACCGCGGTCGAAAATGCCCGCGTCGTCGCCGAAGGTGATCCGACGATCTATTTCGTTGACGATGAGCAATCCAGGCATCTGTTTCTCGGCTACAGCGTCGCCGCACTGGAACTCGCCGAGCAGCTTCAGGCCCGCGGCATCGTCGTCGATGCCGACCATCCGCTGTTTCTCTACCTGCCCTGTGGAATCGGTGGAGCGCCCGGCGGCGTGGCCTATGGCGCAAAGAACGTTTTCGCCGACAACGTGCATTGCTTCTTCGTGGAGCCGGTTCAATCGCCCTGCGCGCTGGTTCATCTCATGAGCGATAGCGAGGATCTCGTTTCCGTCTACGATGTCGGCCTGACGAACCGGACGGAAGCCGATGGCATGGCGGTCGCTCGCATGTCCGCCTTCGTCGCCACTGTCATGCGCGGCATGCTGGCCGGCGTGTTCACCGTCGACGACGCATCCCTGTTCCGCTGGCTTCGCGACGCCCACGAGAGCCAGAACCTGCGTCTGGAGCCCTCGGCGGCGGCCGGTTTTGCCGGCCCGGGCTTCATCGCAAGCCATCCCCTGGGCAAGGCCTTCCGCGACCGATGGAATATCGCCGACCGCCTCGAACGAGCGACCCACGTCGTCTGGACAACCGGCGGCTCCTTCGTGCCGGAAGACCAGTTCCAGGCCTTCCTGAACATGGCAAACGAGATCGGCTAACCTGCAAGAGCGCCTCCCGACGCGCTTTTCCGGGAGGCGCGGCGCGAGGAACGCGGCTCAGCACACGCCCGCAAGCTTGCCGATATCGGCGCGCGCGCCGGGCCCGGCGGCGACCACGGGCGCGCCCTTGGTAAGCCCCTCCCCCTCCACCGGGAACGGGTGATACCAACCGCCGGCCTCCTTCACGAGGCAATAGCCGGCAAGGCAATCCCAGGCATGCATGTACGGCTCGTAGTAGCCGACGAGCCGGCCCGCCGCGACATAGGCGAGCATCAGCGCGCCGGATCCGTTGCGGATGAAATTGCCGCCGGCCTGCAGCAGCCGGTTGACGATGTCGGACACGACCTCGGGCGTGACATGGCTGTTGGCGCCGATGCCGGTGAGGGCATTCTGCATGGTGCGGGTCGGATCGAGCGTCAGCACCCTGCCGTTGAGCTTCGCGCCCCTGCCGAGGGCCGCGGCATAGAGTTCGTTCTGGCAGGGCGCGCCGATGACGCCGATCACCGGTTCGCCGCCATGCACCACGGCGATCGACACGCACCAGGTCGGCATGCCGTTGACGAAGGGCGCGGTTCCGTCGATGGGGTCGACCACCCAGGTATAGCCGGAAGCGCCTTCGGTATGGCCGAACTCCTCGCCGAGGAAACCGTCTTCCGGGAGCATCGCCGCGACGCGCTCGCGGATCATCTTCTCCACATTGCGGTCAGCGATGGAGACGACGTCCTGCATGTCGCGCTTGGTTTCGATGACGAGCGTATCGCGCCGGTTGAAGTAGTCGAGCGCCATCGCCCCCGCCTCCTGCGCGAGAGCCCGCGCCAGGGCAAAGCGGGTGTCGAGGGAGGTCTCGGGCGAGGTCGTGTCGGGATTTGCCATGTTCATGGTGCCTATCTGTCGATGATTGCGATGCCGCGGTTCTTGAAGTTGATGGACGTATCCGCCGCCGCCGGCAGAATACGGTCGATGGTGTGATCGACGACGAAGAGCGTGCCGACATCGGTCTCGACCTCGTATTCGACATGGTCGCCGAGATAGGCCGAATGCAGGATGCGGCCGGCCAGTCCCTGCCCTCGCCCTTCGGAAAGAGCGATGGCGCCGGGGCGCACGGCAAGGCTTGCCGCACCGGGTGTGGCCCTGCCCGCGGGCACGCGATGCTCCAGCGTGCCGATGCGGATCTGCGCCTCACCGTCCTCGATGCCGACGACCTCGCAGGCGATCACGTTCGCCTCGCCCATGAAGTCGGCGATGAAGGCGGAGGCGGGCGCCTCGTAGAGATCGCGCGGGGCGCCGGACTGGGCGACCTCGCCGTCCTTCATGACGATGATGCGGTCGGAGACGGCAAGCGCCTCGTCCTGGTCGTGCGTGACATAGACGGCGGTGAAGCCGAGGCGCTGCTGCAGTTCGCGGATATCCGTGCGCACCTTGCGGCGCAGGCGCGCGTCGAGGTTCGACAGCGGCTCGTCGAGCAGCAGCACCTGCGGCTCCAGCACCAGCGCGCGGGCGACCGCAACGCGCTGCTGCTGGCCGCCGGAGAGTTCCGCCGGCAGGCGGTGCCCCATGCCCGAAAGGCCGACGAGGACAAGCCCCTCCTCCGCCTTCTCGCGCGCTTCCTTCTTGGAAAGGCCCGAGGATTCCAGGCCATAGGCGACATTATCGCGCGCATTCATATGCGGGAAGAGCGCATAGGACTGGAAGACCATCGAGACGTCGCGCTCGTTGGCCGGCAGCATCGTCACATCCTTGCCGCCGATGAGAATCCTGCCCGCCGAGGGATGTTCGAGGCCGGCGAGCATCCTGAGCGTCGTCGTCTTGCCGCAGCCGGACGGGCCGAGCAGGGTGACGAGCGTACCGGGCTCGATGGTGAGCGAAAGGTCGGGAATGGCGGTGAAGGCACCGAAGCTCTTCCTCACGTTCTCGAAGACGACGGAACCGGCTTTCTGGTTGATCATGCGGTTTTCTCCTGACGGGAGGGGGTGAGGCCGGCGACGCGGTTCTCGCGCCGGAGGCGCCGCTCGCCCACGAGAAGCTGGAAGCCGGCGATGACGGTGATCATCACGACGATCAGCATGGAGGAATAGGCGATCGCCACGCCGTATTCGCCGTTCTCGACGAGTCCGACGATATAGGAGGTCGCCATGTTGTACTCGGCGCTGACGAGGAAGATGACGGCGCTGATGGAGGTGATGGCGCGCACGAAGGAATAGACGAGCGCGGCGGTGATGGCGGGGCGCAGCAACGGCAGGATGACCTTGCGGATGGTGCGGAAGCTGCCCGCCCTCAGCGTCAGCGAGGCTTCGTCCAGGCTCTTGTCGAGCTGGCTCATCGCCGCGATGCCGCCGCGCACGCCGACCGGCATGTTGCGGAAGACGAAGCAGGCGATCAGGATCAGCGCCGAGCCGGTCATTTCCAGCGGCGGCAGGTTGAAGGCCATGATGTAGCTGACGCCGATGACCGTGCCGGGAATGGCGAAGCTCATCATGAGCGCGAATTCGAAGGCGTTCTTGCCGGCGAATTTCTGGCGCACGATGATATAGGCCGTGAGCAGGCCGACGGCGGCCGTCAGCGGGGCGGAGATCAGCGCAATCTCCATCGTCGTCCAGAACGAGTTCCAGGCGACGCCCGTCCAGGCGATGCCGTCGCCGAAGCTGACGGAGAAGGCCTTGGCGTAGTGGTCGAGCGTCAGCGAATTGTCGAGGCCCCAGGTCTTCACGAAGCCGCCGATCAGGATCATGCCGTAGATGACGAGCGTGAAGAGGATCCAGGGGATGACGACGGCGTGCACGCCGATCGACAGCCCCTTCGGCAGCGCGATGTGCGCGCCGCTGTCGCCCTTGCCGGTGACGGTGGCGAAGTTCTTGCCCGACAGCCAGAAGCGCTGGGCAAGGAAGGCCGAGAGCGTGAAGGCGAGCAGCACCATGGCAAGCACCGCCGCCCGCGAAGGATCGTTCTGCGAGCCGACGACGGCGAAGAATATCTCCGTCGAGAGCACGCCGTGGCTGCCGCCGAGCACCAGCGGATTGCCGAAGTCGGCCATGCTTTCGATGAAGCCGATGAGGAAGGCATTGGCAAGGCCCGGCTTCATCAGCGGCAGCGAGACGCGGCGGAAGGTGCGCCAGCGGTCGGCGCGCAGGGTGGTCGAGGCCTCCTCCATCGACGGGCTGACGCCCTCGACGACACCGATCAGCACGAGGAAGGAGATCGGCGTGAAGGACAGCACCTGGGCGATCCAGATGCCGGTGAGGCCGTAGAGCCAGCGGCCGGGCTCGATGCCGAAAAGATCGGAAAGGCCCTGCGTGACGACGCCGGCGCGGCCGAAGAGCAAGGTCAGAGCGAGGCCGATGACGAAGGGCGGCGTGATGATCGGCAGGATCGTCAGGAGGCGCAGGCCCTTCTTGAAGGGAAAGCGCGTGCGGGTGGCGACGAGCGCGAAGGCAAGGCCGAGCAGGGTCGAGCCGAGGCCGGTCATGATGGCGAGCCACAGCGTTCGCCATGCGACACCGCAGCGGCCGGCGCCGATCACGCAGTTGAGGCTCCAGATGCTCGGATCCTGCACGTTGCGGATGAAGTTGTCGGCATTGAATGAGCCGTCGAAGTCCTGCACCGCGCCGATGAACATGCTGCCGATCGGGTAGAAAACGAAGACGGCGACGAGGAAGACGAGCAGCGATATGGCGCTGACGACGAAGGCATCGCCCTTCATGACGCCGCGCTCGGCAAGGCCGAAGGCGAAGAGCAGCACGAAGGTGATGGCGCAAAGCACCGCGCCGGCCCCCATCGAGGGCTGGCCTTCCGCGAGCGCGCCGAACATCCTGTCGCTCACGCCCCAGGTCCAGCCGGTATAGCCGATGGCGAGGCCCTGAAGCGTCAGGAAGGCGACGCCGGCCGCTCCAAGCCAGGCCAGCGCGGCGCCGCGGCGCATTGGGTCCGCCATGCCGCGGGCCGCACCGGCCAGAAGAAGGAGCGCGAGCGCGCCGGCAAGCCACAGCCGGCCATGCGCGAAAATCTGCACGAGGCCCGGCGCGGCCTCCGCGGAAAGAGGAAAACCGGCCAGCCAACCTAGCCCGAAGAAGCCGCCCTCGATCCGGTACCACGGCAGAAGCGTCAATGCGACCGCTCCCAGGACCAGGACGACGTCCAGCCTGCGATTGCCATGTCTCATGGCCGACCTCGCTGTCATTGGGTGTAAGGAGGCGGCGCCTGGGGGAGACGGGCGCCGCCGGTCAGGACATCAGTTGGCGGCGGCGCCGACTTCGCGGTCCCAGCGCTCCAGCAGTTCCTTGCGCTTTGCCGGATCGCCATAGGTCTTGAAGTCGTAGTCGATCAGCTTGATGTCCTCGAAGCGCGGCGCTTCCTTCGGGATTTCGGCGCTCTTGTTCGAGGGGAGCTGGAAGGACTTGGCGTCCTTCATGCGCGACTGGACTTCCGGGGTCAGCGCCCAGTCGTACCAGATCTTCGCATTGTCGAGATTGCGCGCACCCTTGATGATCGACATGGAGCCGATCTCGTAGCCGGTGCCTTCGCAGGGCGTGATGGACTTGACCGGGAAACCTTCCGACGTCTGCGCCACCGCATCATGCACGAAGACGATGCCGAGCGCCGTCTCGCCGCGGGCTGCGGCCTTCACCGGCGCCGAACCGGACTTGGTGTATTGCGAGACGTTGTCATTGAGCTTCTTCAGGTAGTCGAAGGCCGGGTCCTCGCCCATGATCTGAACGAGGGAGGCGAGCGCCGTATAGGCCGTGCCCGAAGAGTTCGGGTTGGCGATCTGGATCTCACCCTTCAGCTCGGGAGCCAGCAGGTCGGCCCAGCACTTGGGCTCCTTGTAACCCTTCGACTTGAAGATTTCCGTGTTGTAGCCCCAGCCGAGCGCGCCGGCATAGACGCCGACCGTCTTGTAGCCGGAGCTTTCCGCCTGCTTCTTGGCCCAATCGTTGAGCTCGTCGAGCTTCGGCGACTTGTATTCCAGCGTCAGGTTCTCCGACGCCGCCTGCAGATGCGGATCGCCCGTGCCGGCCCACCAGATGTCGGTCTTCGGGTTGCGGGCCTCGGCACGCACCTTGGCATAGGTCTCGCCGGAGGACAGGCGAACCATGTTCACCTTGATATCGCTGTGCGCCTTCTCGAAGTCGCCCTTCATCTGCTCGCAGATGACGACGTCGGCCGAGCAAATGAGGTTGAGCTCGCCGGCCGCCTGCGCCGGCAGCGCACCGATCGCCGTACCTGCGAAGAGCATGAGGGAAAGGGTCTTCATTTTCATTGGGGCATCCTCCTGTTGCCTTGTTTGGTCTTCTGTCCGTGAACGGGCGCATGCGGGGGCCTTCGGGCTGCCAGCAAGGCGGCTCGTTCACGATTCCGGGTTTGGCTTTTGAGTGGTCCCGATCAGTTCGTCGCGGTTATCTCCGCGGCGAACCTTTCGAGCAGCCGACTTCGTTCCTCGGGCGAGCCGAAGGTGGCGAAGTCGTAGTCAACCATCTTGATCAGCGAGATGTCGGGGGCGGCGAGCGGCAGGGTGGCCATCGCATTGGACGGCACCTGATTCTGGCCGGACAGGGCACCGGTGCCCTGCCCTTCCGGGCTCAGCGCGAAATCGACGAACCGCTTGGCCTCCTCGATATGCCGCGCGCCCTTGACGATGCTGACGGCGCCGATCTCGTAGCCGGTGCCCTCGCAGGGCGCGACGATGACGAGGGGCGAGCCCGCCTGCTTCTGCGTCACGGCGTCATGCATGAACGAAATGCCGATCAACGTTTCCCCCCGCGCCGCCGCCTTGACGGGGGCGGCGCCCGAGGTCGTATAGCGCTCTATATTACGATTGAGCGCGGCGAGATAACGGAACGCCTCCTCTTCGCCGAAGAGCTGGACGAGCGTCGCCAGCGTGGTGAAGGCGGTGCCCGAGGAATTTGGATTGCCGCTCTGGATACGGCCGCGATAGGCGATGTCCGTCAGATCCTTCCAGCAGGTCGGCGCCGGCAGTTTCAATTCGCGCAGCAGGTCGGCATTGTAGGCAAAGCCGAGCGCGCCGGCATAGATGCCTGCCGACCGGCCGCCGGACATGGCGAAGAAGTTCTGCGCCCAGGGCAGCATGTCGCGCCCATGGGCCGGCTGATAGGGTTCGAGCAGGTTTTCCGAACCGGCCTGAAGATGCGTGTCGCCCGTCCCGCCCCACCAGACATCGACCGTTGGGGCCGCCTTCTCGGCGCGGATCTGGTTGAGGATGTCGCCGGTGCTCCTGCGGGTCACCGAGACTTCGAGGCCGGTCTTGGCTTCATAGGCCTTCTTCATCGCGGCGCACCACGCCTCGTCCACACCGCACAGGACGGTGAGCGACGGGGCCGCAAGGCCGGCCGTGGCGCTCGCCAGCCACAGGGCTGCGACCGCGCTGATAGCGGTGATGCCTTTCACGATGTTCCTCCCATTCGGAGCGCATGCGCCCCGATCTCCACAGTCAGGATGTCATATCCACCGCGCGCCGCAATCGAAGAATGGTTACGGTTCTTACAGTTCCGGCTGTCGCCAAGCGCACAAAATGACAAAGGTTACAAATGTTACAATCCGCATAATGCGAGGCCGCTTTGAAGATTGGCACAGCCCTGCCTATGATGGCTCCGGGAGGACGTGCATGCTGAATGAGAGGATACGGATTCTGATCGTCGAGGACGATCCGGACATGGCCGAGCTGATTTCCGATCTCGTGGAGGCCGAGGGCTGGACGCCGCTGACCGCGCCATCGGCGGAAGCGGCCGCGGGCGTCCTGGCACACGAGACGGTGCATCTCGTGCTCGTCGACCATAACCTGCCCGGCGCCTCCGGCCGTACGTTTGCCCAGCGCCTGCGGGCGCAAACCAATATCGGCATCGTGATGGTGACGGCGGCGGGAAGTGCGGCGGACCGGGTGCTCGGCCTCGAAACGGCAGCGGACGACTATGTCGTCAAACCCTTCGAGCCGATCGAGCTGACGGCGCGCATCAAGGCCGTCCTGCGCCGCACGATCCCGACGCTGAAACCCGAACGGGAGGCCGAGCGGGAGCACGAACCGGCATCGCTGCGGCTGGGCGACTGGTCCATCGACCTCAAGAACCGCCGTGCCATCTGCCTATCCGACCCCGCGAAATCGCTGACGAGCGCCGAATTCGCCCTGCTCGAAATCCTTGCCGAAGCGCCGAACGTGCCGGTCAGCCGCGCCCAGATCCTCGACCGGCTGGGGGCGGAAAGCGACCGCTATATCGACCGCAATGTCGATGTTCTGGTGCTGCGGCTCCGGCGCAAGATCGAGCGCAACCCGGACCTGCCGCGCCATATCCTGACGCGCCGCGGCAAGGGCTATGTGCTGAGCACGGACGACGGCGAGCTTGTCTCGTGATCAGCCGCCCGTTCCTCTCCTCCATCGCCTTCCGCCTGCCCTTTGCCATCGCCTTCATCTGCGTGCTGGTCTTCAGCCTGGCGACGGTCGCAATCTTCGGCCTGCAGCGGGCGCGCGAGGAGATGGCGGCCTATGGCCTGCAGGCCTTTTCCAGCCTCGCCAAGGCTTCGCTCGTCTCGCGCCAGGTCTCCGATCTCGTCTCGAGCGCGCCGTTCCTGATGAACGCCACCTCACCCTACCGCGTCTCCAGCGAAAGCCGCTCGGTGGTCGCGCAGGTCGACACGCTGCTGCGCGCCATGGCGCCCGACAACGGCGAGACCGCGGTGAAGGGATTTGCCAGCGCCCGCATCGTCGAGCTGCTCGAAACGATCCGCACCCAGACCATGACGCTCGCAAGCGATGCCGATTCCGCCCAGCAGCACAAGGCGGAGGCGGCCGCGGCGCTTGGCGAGATCGCGACCGGCAGCGGCCTTTCCGACGCGGATTTCCGCCGCCGTCTCAATGCCATCGTACAATCGGCCTCCAACTCCGACAGCCTGTTCCAGCTCGGCGAACTGCGCCGGCGCTATGTCTCCGAAACCCTGCCGCGGCTGGAGCGCGCTTCGCCCGATGCGCGCATTTCCGCCGCAGAGCTTGCACCCTACGAGCGGGTCTTCGAGGCGCAGACCCGTTATCTCCTGGAAATGTTCTCGATCCGCGCCGCCGTCTCGCGGCTGCACTCCGTCTCGCGTGATCTCTCCCACGCCACGGAAACGCAGAGCGAAGCCGTCGCCCGCGGGCTCAACGACGACCTCGTCTCGACCTCCGATGCGCTGAGCCGCCTCCTCGTCATCGTCGCCTTCGCCGCCCTGCTCGTGCTCGTCATGGCGGTGTTCTCCATCCGCTCCGTCATGCGCGTTTCGCGCGGCATCGTCGCGCTCTCGAACGGCATGAACGCGCTGGCCGAGGGACGCAAGGATGTCGAAACGCCGCGCTACGACGGCACGGAGACGGAGCTGGTCCGCCTGCTCGAAGCGTTCAGCGCCTTCCGCGACAGCGTCGAGCGCGTCTCGCGCCTCCGGCGCACCGCGGAGGCGGCGGCGCGCACCATCCGCTCCACCTTCCGCAGCATGAACGAGGGCATCGCGCTGTTCGATCCGCGCGGCCGGCCGATCACCATGAACCGGCGCGTCATGGAGCTCGTCGGCTGGTCCGGCTCGGCAAGAAAGCTGCCACTGCGCAAGTTCGCCGCGCCGCTGCCAGAGATCGACCCGGCGCTGTTGCCTGCCGAAGAGGAGCGCGGCACGCTCGGCGACCGCTCCGTGCTGCGCCACCGCTCCGCTACCGGCCAGGTGACGGAGGTCTCGCTGTCGCGCCAAAGGGACGGCGGCATCGTGCTTCTGGCGCGCGACGTTACCGACATGGACCGGCAGGAGGCGGAGGCGGCAAAGATCCAGCGCCTCGACGGCATCATGCGCATGACCCACCAGGTCAGTCACGAGGTCGGCAACATGATCGGCATCATCACCGGCAGCCTCGGCCTCCTGGAGCGCGAAACCGGCTTCAACGACCGGCAGAAGCGCCATCTTGCCCGTATCCGCAAGGCGGCCGACCGCGGCCGGTCGCTGGCCGGCAGCATGCTGTCGATCGGCAGCCAGCAGCCGATCCATCCCGGCAGCGTCGAGGTTGGAGCCCTGCTGCGCGGCATGGCGGATATCCTGGAAATCGCCATCGGCGAAAGATGCAGCCTCGCCTTCGATATCGCCGACGGGTTGCCGTCCGTGATGCTCGATGCGGCGCTCTTCGAACAATCCGTTCTCAACCTCTGCCTCAACGCCGCCGCCGCCATGCCCGAGGGCGGCACGATCCTCATCCGTTGCGCGCGAAACGAAACGGGTGTCATGGTCTCCGTCAGCGACGAAGGCATCGGCATGTCGCCGGAAGCCGTCGACAAGGCCTTCGAGCCCTATTTCACCACCCGCAACGAGGCGGGCGGCGCCGGCCTGGGTCTCGCCGTCGTCTATGGCTTCGTGCGCCAGAGCGGCGGGGAAGCCCGCATCCTCTCAGCACTGAAGAGTGGAACGACCATCGAGATGACATTCCCGGCGTCCACCGGTCAGTTCTCGTCGAAGAGATAGACGGGGTTCAGCTTCACGCGCTGGGCGACCGTGATCGAGCGATAAGTCTTGATGATCGGGCACTTGCGCATGAATTCGCGCGTGACCTCGCGAAATTCGTCCATGTCGGCCACGGTGATGCAGGCGAGGATGTCCGTGTCGCCGGTGATGACGTCGCAGCAGGAGACGTAGGGCGACGTCCGCAGCATCTCGATGAGTTCGTTGAACATTTTCAGCTCATGCGACGACAGCGACATCTCGATCCAGATGGCCATCCTGCGTTCCGCATAGGCCGGATTGACGAGCGAAACGTCGCCGGCGATCACGCCGGCATCGCGTAGCCTGTGTATGCGGCGGTGGCAGGCGGGCTGGGAAATTCCGACCTTGTCCGCAAGCTGCTGGAAGGTGAGCATGCTCGACTGCTGCAACAGGTTGAGCAGCTTGCGATCGATGCGATCGAGGCTCACTTTCGACGAGGACATCGGGCACTCCAAATGGGGACTTCTGCTCTAGGGGAAAGCCTGGCCGACCGCAAGACGAGCCGTTTCGAGGGCGTGAGAGTTTTATGCGCCGCAACGGTCCCCCGGTTATAAATTTCTCGGCGGCGGGACCGAGAATGAGAAATCCATCAAAGTGAAGGGTGCCATACTCCTCGGAATGCAGGGCTTGCCGGAGCGGCGGGTCAGCTCTTTCAGGCTTGGTGTCGGCTTCTCATGCGTCAGTACATTTCCGATACGATCCTCGCCCAGGGCACTTGCGACGAGCATGATCCCACCGGCGCGGTCATTCCGCCCATCCATCTCGCCACCACGTTCCTGCGCCCGCCGGAAGGCTATTCCGACACCGGTTGGAGCTACAGCCGCTACGGCTATCCGGGGCTGGAACAGCCCGAGGCCACGCTGAAGGCGCTGGAAGGCGCCGCGGACTGCAGGCTGTTCAGCTCCGGCATGTCGGCCATGACCGCCGTCATGATGGCGCTGAAGCCCGGCGCGCACTGCGTCTTTCCGATCGACATGTATCACGGCATGCGGACTTGGCTGAAGCGGTACTCGGCCCACTGGAACATCCGCATCGATCATGTCGATATGACGGACCTCGACAAGGTCCGCGCCGCCGTCGTTCCAGGGGTCACGGCCATCCTGTGGGCCGAAACGCCGTCCAATCCGCACTGGTACATCTATGACATCGCGGCCCTTGCGGAGATCGCCCATGCCGCCGACGCAAGGCTTGTGGTGGACAATACGGTCCCAACGCCCCTTCTGACGCAACCGCTGTCCCTCGGCGCCGATATCGTCGTGCACTCCGCCACGAAATACCTGAACGGCCACAGCGACGTGCTCGCGGGCGTCGCCATGACGGCTACGGTGGATGAGTTCTGGGAGCGCATCTGCTTCACCCGCGACTATCAGGGCGGAATTCTCGGCCAGTTCCCCGCCGCCCTTCTGATGCGCGGCATGCGCACGCTGCACCTGCGTATCCAGCGCGCAAGCGAATCCGCCATGGCCATCGCGACGGCGTGTCTCGACCATCCCAAGGTGGAAGCGGTCTTCTATCCGGGCCTGCCGTCGCATCCGGGACATGCGCTGGCGGTACGCCAGATGACGGGTGGTTTCGGCGGCATGGTGTCGATCGTCGTCAAAGGCGGCCTGGAGGAAGCGGAGCGCGTCATGACGCGCACACGCATCTGGAAGCCGGCGACCTCGCTTGGCGGGGTGGAAAGCCTGATCGAGCGGCGCGCGGCGGTCGAGGGAGCCGCCTCGCATGTCGAACCGGGCCTCCTGCGCCTTTCGGTGGGCGTGGAGGCGGTATCGGACCTTATCGACGACCTCAAGACAGCGCTCGGTTGACGCGGCTCGCGCAAACCGGCACCTGCGGCGGCAATCCGCCAGCTTAAGAATGACACTGGGAGGAATGGAATGAAACTGATCGGTCAGCAATCCCGACGCGACTTCCTGAAGACGGCCGCCGCACTCGGCCTGTCCACGGCGGCAGCGCCCTACATGATCAAGCCGGCTTTTGCGCAGGAGACGCCCAAAAAGGGCGGCACGCTCAAGATCGGCATGCGCGGCGGCAGCACCACCGACACCTTGAACCCGACCTCCTATTCCAACGCGGTTCCGCTCCTCGTCGGCTACGCCGTCATGAACGGCCTGATCGAGATCGACGAGAAGGGCGTCCCGCAGCCCGAACTCTTCGAAAGCTGGGAGATCGGCGCCGCTGCCAAGGAATGGACCTTCAACGTCCGCAAGGGCATCACCTTCCACAACGGGAAGGAAATGACCGCCGACGACGTGCTCTATTCGCTCTCGCTGCATACCGGGGAAGCCAGCAAGTCACCGGCCGCCAGCGGCCTGAAGCACATTTCGAACATGCAGAAGCTCGGCACGCACCAGATCAAGATCGTGCTGTCGTCCTCCGACGTCGATCTCCACTACGCGCTTGCCGACTATCACCTGCTGGTCGTGCCGGATGGCTTCACCGACTGGGCAAAGCCCGTCGGCACGGGCGCCTTCACCGTCGAGAGCTTCGATCCGGGCGTGCGCTGCGTGCTCGCCAATGCCGGGAACTACTGGAAGACGGGCCGCGGCAATGTCGAGCGCATCGAGATCACCGTCGTCAACGACATCGTGCAGCGCATGAATGCACTCGTCGCCGGGCAGGTCGACGTGATCAACGACGTGGACAAGCGCGCCGTCGATCTCTTCCGCGCCGCCCCCGGCATCGAGCTGGTGCAGGCGCCCGGCGGCTGGCACACCATCATGGCCATGCAGAGCGACGTCGCGCCGTTCAACAACCCGGATTTCCGCCTCGCGCTGAAATATGCCTGCGACCGCGAACAGATCCTCAACGCGCTGTTCAACGGCTTCGGACGGATCGGCAACGACCATCCGATCCCGGTTTCGGACCCGTTCTTCAATGCCGATCTCCCGCAACGGACGTTCGATCTCGACAAGGCGAAATTCCACCTGAAGAAATCGGGCCTCGCCGATGCCGTCACGCTCTCGGCCTCCGACGCGGCCTATGTCGGCGCCGTCGACATGAGCGTGCTCTTCCAGGCCTCGGCCGCCAAAGCCGACATCACGGTGGACGTCAAGAAGGAGCCGCATGACGGTTTCTGGAGCAATGTCTGGCTGAAGGCGCCGTTCTGCACCTCCTACTGGGCCGGCCGCGCCTCGGCCACGGACATGCTGGCCTCCGCCTACTATTCCGGGGCGAACTGGAACGAGACGCACTGGAAGAACGAAACCTTCGACAAGCTCCTCCAATCGGCCAAAGCCGAAGTGGACGAGGCCAAGCGCAAGATCCTGATCGGCGATATGCAGACCATGCTGTCCGACGACGGCGGCGCGCTCATTCCCGTGTTCTCCGACTGGCTCGATGCGCACCGCTCGCATGTGAAGGGGCATACGCCGCACACGCAGTTCGATCTTGCCAACGGCCGGCTTTGCGAGAAGGTCTGGCTCGACGCCTGATCCGTCAGGACGACCGATCCGGCATCAAGCCGCGCAACAGGAGGGGAACCGTGCTCAATCTCGTGCTAAAACGGGCGGCACTCGGGCTGATAACCTTGTGGGCCGCGTCTGTGCTCATCTTCGCCGGAACCCAGATTCTCCCCGGAGACCTGGCGCAGGCGGTGCTGCAGAACAACGCGACGCCCGAGAACGTGGCCGCGCTGCGCGAGGAGCTCGGCCTCGACCGGCCCGCCGTGGAGCGGTATGCCGAATGGCTCGGCAACGCGGCCAAGGGCGACCTCGGGACATCCCTCGTCAACCGACGCGACGTGGCGCAGGACCTTGCGCCCCGTCTCTACAACACGCTTTTCCTGGCGCTCTATGCCGCGGCCATCGCCATTCCGCTTTCCGTCGGGCTTGGCGTCCTCGCGGCGGCCTGGCAGGGCAGCATCTTCGACAGCGCGGCTAATGCGCTGACGCTGCTGGCGATCTCGCTGCCCGAATATTTCCTCGGCTACCTGCTGATCAAGTGGGTGGCGGTGCAGTGGGGGCTGTTTCCGGTCCTGGCGAGCGTGACGCCCGAGACCTCCTTCGCGGAGCGGCTCTACATGACGTTCCTGCCGATGCTGACGCTCGTGCTGGTCATCATGGCGCATGTCATGCGCATGACGCGAGCCTCGGTGATCTCGGTCATGTCCAACCCCTATATCGAGATGGCCTTCCTGAAGGGCCTGCCGAAATGGCGCGTCGTGGTCGAGCACGCCCTGCCCAACGCGCTGGCGCCGATCATCAACGTCGTTGCGCTGAACCTTGCTTATCTCATCGTCGGCGTCGTGGTGATCGAGGTGGTCTTCGTCTATCCGGGCCTCGGTCAATTGATGGTGGATGCCGTCTCCAAGCGGGACGTGCCCGTCGTGCAGGCCTGCGGCCTGATCTTCGCGGCCGTCTTCATATCGCTCAACATGATCGCGGACATTCTGGCGATCGTCAGCAACCCGCGCCTGCGGCATCCGAGGTGATCCCCATGCGGCTTTTCGGTCATCATATGCCGCTCAAGGCACAGGTCGGGCTTGCCATCGTGACGATCAATGCCCTTGCGGCGCTCCTCGTCCCGGTCATCGCCCCCTATCCGGAAGCGGAGGTGGTCGGGCGCGCCTGGGAGGGCATCAGCGCCGCCCACTGGCTCGGCCTCGACAATCTCGGGCGCGACGTGCTGTCGCGCCTGCTCTACGGCGCGCGCCTTTCCATCGGCCTTTCGATGCTGATCACCTCCCTCTCCTTCTCGCTGGGCGTGTTCACCGGCTTTGCCGCCGCCGTTCTCGGCAAGACGACGGACATGGTGCTGTCGCGCATCGTCGACCTGCTGCTGTCCATGCCCGCGCTCATCTTCGCCATGGTCGTGCTGTCGGTCCTCGGCACCGATCTCGTCGTGCTCGTCGTCACGATCTGCGTTCTCGACGCGACCCGCATCTTCCGCGTCAGCCGGGCGCTTGCGATGAACATTGTCGCGCTGGACTTCGTCGAGGCGGCACGGCTGCGCGGCGAAGGGCTGTGGTGGATCGTGCGCCGCGAGGTTCTGCCGAACGCGGCCCTGCCCCTCGTCGCCGAATTCGGGCTGCGCTTCTGCTTCACCTTCCTCTTCATCTCGGCCCTGAGCTTCCTCGGCCTCGGCATCCAGCCGCCCAATGCCGACTGGGGCAGCATGGTGAAGGACTATTCGGCCATGATCATGCTGGGCGTGCCCACCGTGTTCTATCCGGCGGGCGCGATCGCCCTGCTGACCATCGGCATCAACCTCCTGGTCGACTGGCTGACCTCGACGACCGCAGCCGAGCATTGAGGATCACCATGAACGACAGGCAACGGGACACGACACTGCTGGAAGTCGAGGGCTTGCGCATCGAGGCGGTATCGCGCTCGGGCGGCGGGGCCGTTCTGGTCGACAATGCCAGCTTTTCGCTGAAGCGCGGGGAGGTGCTGGGCCTGATCGGGGAATCGGGCGCCGGCAAATCCACCATCGGCCTCTCCAGCATGAACTACACGCGGGCGGGCTGCGCGATCACCGGGGGCCGCATCCTCTTCGACGGCAAGGACATCCTAGCCCTTTCCGAGCGCGAAGGACGAGCGCTACGAGGCGCCAAGATCGCCTATATCGCACAAAGCGCGGCCGCTTCGTTCAACCCGTCGCTGACCATCGGCCGGCAGGTATGCGAGGTGGCGATCCGCCACAAGCTGCTCGGCAAGGCCGCGGCGAAGGCGCGGGCCGTAGCGCTGTTCCGCTCGCTGGAGCTGCCCGACCCCGAGACGTTCGGCAACCGCTATCCGCATCAGGCCTCCGGCGGCCAGCTTCAGCGCGCCATGGCAGCCATGGCGATGATGGCCGAGCCCGATCTTCTCGTCTTCGACGAGCCCACCACGGCGCTCGACGTCACCACCCAGGTCGAAGTGCTGGCGGCCTTCCGCAAGCTGATCCGCGAGCGCGGCACGGCGGCGCTCTACATCACCCACGATCTCGCCGTCGTCGCCCAGATCGCCGACCGCATCATGGTGCTCCGGCACGGCAAGACGGTCGAGGCGGGCGATGCGGAAGACATCCTGCAGAACCCGCAGGAGGATTACACTAGACGGCTCGTCGCCGAGCGCAACGCCGCCATGGCGGGGCGTTTCGTCGAGGACAAGAAAGACGGCGAACAGCCGGTCCTACAACTGGAGGCCCTGACGGCCAGCTATAGCGGACTGGCACGCGCCATCGAAGATGTCAGCATGGACCTGAAGCGCGGCGACACCCTTGCCATCGTCGGGGAATCCGGCTCGGGCAAGAGCACGCTGGCGCGTGTCGTCGTCGGTCTCCTGCCGCGCGAAAGCGGCCGCATCGTCTTCAAGGGCGAAGACCTTCCGCCGGCGCTCGGCCAGCGCTCGCGTGACACGCTCCGGCGGATCCAGATGATCTATCAGATCCCGGACCTCGCGCTGAACCCGAAGCAGACGCTTCTGGAGATCATCGGCCGGCCAATCGAATTCTACCTCGGTAAATCCCGGCAGGAGGTGCGTGCACGCGTCGTCGAACTGCTCCGGCAGATCGAGCTTCCGGAAAGCTACCTCATGCGCCGGCCGCCGGAGCTGTCGGGCGGCCAGAAGCAGCGCGTCTGCATCGCGCGCGCCCTTGCCGCCGAACCGGACATCGTCATCTGCGACGAGGTCGTCTCCGCCCTCGACCCGCTGGTGGCCGAGGAAATCCTCGGCCTCCTGCGACGGCTGCAGGAGACGCTCGGCCTCGCCTACCTGTTCATCACCCACGATCTCAGCACCGTTCGCCGCATCGCGAACAAGGTGGCGGTCATGCGCAAGGGTGAGGTCGTCGCCTATGGCGAGACGTCCGAAATCTTCTCGCCGCCGTACCACCCCTATACCGAGCTCCTGCTGTCCTCGGTTCCGGAAATGCGTTTCGACTGGCTCGACGGGGTTCTCCAGACACGCGAGCAAATATCGAAAGCCTGAGCAGCTTCGCCCTCTCGACATCCTCCTTCGCTATCCGCGGCGCCCGCGGCCGACGGATCGGCCCGCGCGTGCGTCAAAGCGCGCAGGTTCAGGCGGATTCCAGCGGTTTTTCCCCGGAAAACCTATTGACAAGCCGTCCCTCATGCAGCTTGATAATACTCATCCAATAAAACAGACAGATGTCCGTTATATTGGACGTTGAGGATTCTTTTGGGGGAGCATCATGACCATTTCCTTCCGCGCCGGCGCCCTGTCGCTGGCCGTTTCCGCCGCGCTGTTTTCGGCGCCGGCATTTGCCGACGGCAGCAAGCTCGATGAGGTGATTGCCCGCGGCCACCTGATCCTCGGCACCGGCAGCACGAACGCGCCCTGGCACTTCAAGAGTGCGGAAGACAAGCTGCAGGGCTTCGACGTCGACATGGGCCGCATCATCGCCAAGGCGCTGTTCGGCGATCCCGACAAGATCGAATATGTCAACCAGTCGTCCGACGCGCGCATTCCGAACATCACGACGGACAAGGTGGACCTCACCTGCCAGTTCATGACGGTCACCGGCGAGCGCGCCCAGCAGATCGCCTTCACCATTCCCTACTATCGCGAAGGTGTCGGCCTGATGCTCAAGGCGGACGGGCAGTATGCCGACTATGCGGCGCTGAAGGCGGCGGGATCCTCCGTCACCATCTCCGTCCTGCAGAACGTCTATGCCGAGGCGATGGTGCATGCCGCGCTGCCGGACGCGACGGTCGACCAGTACGAATCCGTCGACCTCATCTACCAGGCGCTGGAATCGGGCCGCGCCGATGCGGTCGCCACCGACCAGTCGTCGCTCGGCTGGTACATGACGCAGAACCCCGGCCGCTACAAGGACGCCAGCTACGGCTGGAACCCGCAGACCTATGCCTGCGGCGTCAAGCGCGGCGACCAGGACTGGCTGAACTTCGTCAACACCGCCCTGCACGAGGCCATGACCGGCGTCGAGTTCGACTTCTACGCCACGTCCTACAAGACCTGGTTCGGCAAGGAACTTGCCCCGCCGCAGATCGGCTTCCCGGTCGAATACAAGTAATCGTCAGGGGAGCGGGTTGATCCCGCTCCCCCAGCCGGGGCGACCTGACATGGGTTACACGCTGAATTTTGCCGCCGTCTGGCGGAGCTTCGACCTTCTTCTGAGCGGCCTTGCGCTCAGCCTCGGCCTCGCCGTCATCTCCATCTTCATC
This sequence comes from Shinella zoogloeoides, assembly GCF_030733845.1. Lineage (NCBI taxonomy): Bacteria > Pseudomonadati > Pseudomonadota > Alphaproteobacteria > Hyphomicrobiales > Rhizobiaceae > Shinella > Shinella zoogloeoides. The sequence continues at coordinate 485,039 of NZ_CP132312.1, read as the reverse complement.
GGTGCCGCCATCGGCCTTGCCGTCGCCTTCGCGCTGACGTCGAAGAGCCGGCTCGTCGGCGCGCCCGCGCGGCTGTACGTCACCGTCATCCGCAATTTGCCGATCCTCGTGCTGGTACTCTTCGCCTATTTCGCGCTGCCGCAGATGGGCTTCCGGCTCGGCAAGATCGAGAGCTTCGTGATGGTGCTGTCGCTCTATTCCGGCGCCTATCTCGCCGAGGTTTTTCGCGCCGGGCTGCTGTCCATTCCGCGGGGCCTCACCGAGGCGGGGCTCGCCATCGGCCTCACACCCATGCAGATCCGCAGCTCGATCATCGCGCCGCTGATGTTCCGCAACGTGCTGCCCTCGCTCTCCTCGACCGTGATCTCGCTATTCAAGGACACCTCGCTCGCCGCGGCGATCGCGGTGCCGGAACTGACCTTCGCGGCGCGCAAGATCAACGTCGAGAGCTTCCGCGTCGTCGAGACCTGGATGGTGACCTCGGCGCTCTATGTCGTCACCTGCTTCCTCATTGCCGCCCTGCTCCGCCGCGTCGAGCGTCGGCTGGCCCTGCCGAGGTAATCCGGATGTCCTCCTTCGCCTTCCTCGAACAGCTCTGGATCGCCCGCTACGTCATCCTGAGCGGCCTCGGTACCACCGTATCCATTTCGCTGCTCGCCATCGTCGCAGGCTCGCTGTTCGGCGTGCTCGTCGGCCTCGCCCTCGTCTACGGCGGCACGGTGCTGCGCGTCATCGTGCGGGCCTATACCGACATCATCCGCGGCACGCCGGTGCTGGTGCTGGTCCTGGCGAGCTACTACGTCTCGGCCGCCGCTGGCGTCGATCTCGGCCCCTTCTCGGCGGGCATCCTGGCGCTCGCCGTCTTCTGCTCGTCCCATATCGGCGAGATCGTGCGCGGCGCGCTGCAGGCGATCCCCAAGGGGCAGACCGAGGCCGCCAAGGCGATCGGCCTCACCTTCGGCCAGACCTTTACCTCGGTGCTCTGGCCGCAGGCGCTGCGCCAATGCCTGCCGGCCTGGGTCAACACCGCTGCCGAGATGGTGAAGGCCTCGACGCTGCTCTCCGTAATCGGCGTTGCCGAGCTGCTGCTGCGCACGCAGGAGATCATCTCACGCAACTTCATGAGCCTGCAGTTCTACTTCCTGGCCGGCGCACTCTATTTCATCGTCAACTTCGGCATCGAGCGGTTCGGCAAATATGTCGAGCGCAAGACCGCCCTGCCGTCCTGAGGAGACCCGACCGATGGCCAAGACCATTCTCGACATCAAGGGCCTGCGCAAAGTCTACGGGCAGAACGAAGTGCTGAAGAGCGTCGACTGCGCCGTCGAGGAAGGCGAGGTCATTTCGATCATCGGCTCGTCCGGCTCCGGCAAGACGACCATGCTGCGCTGCATCAACATGCTGGAGGAATTCCAGGGCGGCACGATCCGCCTCGACGGCGAGGAGATCGGCTACCATGTCGAGGGAACCACGCGCCGGCGCAAGAGCGAGAAGGAGATCGCCCGCCAGCGCGCACTGACCGGCATGGCCTTCCAGCAATTCAACCTCTTCCCCCATATGACGGCCGCCGAAAACGTCATGCTCGGCCTCATTAAGGTGAAGAAGATGGCCAAGCCCGAGGCCCGCGCCATCGCGGAAAAATGGCTAGAGCGCGTCGGCCTTGCCGCCCGCACCGACCATTATCCCGGCCAGCTCTCCGGCGGCCAGCAGCAGCGCGTCGCCATCGCCCGCGCCATCGCCATGTCGCCGCGCCTGATGCTGTTCGACGAGGTGACCTCCGCGCTCGATCCGGAACTGGTGGGCGAGGTGCTGCAGGTCATCAAGGGCCTTGCCGCCGACGGCATGACCATGCTGCTCGTCACCCACGAGATGCGCTTCGCCTTCGAGGTCTCCTCCCGGGTCATCTTCATGAACCAGGGCGTCATCTGCGAGGAGGGCGACCCGAAGGAGATGTTCGTGCAGCCGAAGACGGAACGGCTTGCCGAATTCCTGAAAACCTCCAGTTTCAACTAAGCAGAAAGAGAAATATCTCATGACGATCAAGCGTTATGGCGCCGGGGAAACCGGTGCCGGCGGCCAGCCGCTGCCCTTCGCCCGCGCGACAGAGGCGGCCGGCTGGCTCTATGTCTCCGGCCAGGTGCCGATGGAAAAGGGCGAGATCGTCTCCGGCGGCATCGTCGCCGAGAGCCGCAAGGCCATCGAGAACATGATCGCCATCCTCGACGAGGCCGGCTACGGCCTCGAAGATATCGTACGCATCGGCGTCTGGCTCGACGATCCCCGCGACTTCTGGAGCTTCAACGGCGTCTATGCCGAATATTTCGGCAAGAACCCGCCGGCCCGCGCCTGCGTGCAGTCGCGCATGATGGTCGACTGCCGGGTGGAAATCGACTGCGTGGCCTACCGCGCCGACCGCGCCTAGAGACGTGCAAGACACGCCCGGCCGCAGGCATCCTGCGACCGGGCCGTTCGCGACGGCGGACGAAAATTCCTTGGGCGCGGCCGAACCGGAACCTGCATGTCTGGAAGGTCGCGCACGGACGGTATAGAACTGCGCGAAGCAGCCGGCCCCTCCCCGCGTCGGCGCACCGCGCGTTCTTCGACGACAAGGATCATTTCATGACCGAGAAATCCCCCGCCGACAACTTCCCCGCCGGCTACGAGCCGCCGAAAGTCTGGACCTGGGAAAAGGGCAACGGCGGCGCCTTCGCCAACATCAACCGCCCGATTGCCGGCCCGACCCATGACAAGGACCTGCCGGTCGGCAAGCACCCGCTGCAGCTCTATTCGCTCGCCACGCCCAACGGCGTGAAGGTGACGATCATGCTGGAGGAGCTCCTGGCCGCCGGTCATGCAGGCGCCGAATACGATGCCTGGCCGATCCGCATCGGGGACGGCGACCAGTTCGGTTCCGGCTTTGTCGACGTCAATCCGAATTCCAAGATCCCGGCGCTGATGGACCGTGCGCCGACGGGCGGCGGTACGCCGGTCCGCGTCTTCGAATCGGCCTCCATCCTGCTCTATCTCGCGGAAAAGTTCGGCGCCTTCCTGTCGGGCGAGCTTCGCGCCCGCACCGAAACCTTCAACTGGCTGTTCTGGCAGATGGGATCCGCGCCGTTCCTCGGCGGCGGCTTCGGCCATTTCTACGCCTATGCGCCGATGCGCATCCAGTATGCCATCGACCGCTACGCCATGGAGGTAAAGCGGCAGCTCGACGTGCTCGACCGCCGGCTTGCCGACAACCGCTTCGTCGCCGGTCAGGATTATACCATCGCCGACATGGCGATCTGGCCCTGGTACGGCAGCCTCGCCCAGAACAAGCAGTATGGCGATGCCGGCACGTTCCTGGAGGTCGAGACCTACAAGCACGTCCAGCGCTGGACGGCGGAGATCGCCGCCCGTCCGGCGGTCATCCGCGGCCGCATGGTCAACCGGCTGACGGGCGATCCGTCCGAGCAGTTGCACGAGCGGCACGACGCCTCCGACTTCGAGACGAAGACGCAGGACAAGATCAACCCGGCCGGTACGGAGTAAGGAGCATCGGATGGCGAACCTGCCCGACATGACCAAGCACCGTGGCTTCCCATCCGGCATGCCGGGCACGGGCGTCCAGTTCACCATCCGCCGCGCCAATCCGAAGGGCGTGACGCCGATCAAGGCCCTGCCCCGCAAGGCGCGGCCGGGCACGGCGGAACACCGCATCGACGCGGCTTTCCTGCATGCCCTCTGGCACCATTTCGGCGACGAGCCCTTCGAGCGCGGCAATCTCGACGCCGCACGCCTCAACCTGCTCTTCGGCCGTGAGGTGCTAGCGGCGGAGAAGGACTTCGACCCGTTGTCCTACGAGGCCCTTCTCGTCATCAACGAGAAGGTCGCCCGCCAGAGCTTCCCGGAATCCTTCGAGGACGTGTTCGAGGTATAGCCAACGAGGTCAGGCGACGCGGGCACCGGCCGCCAGTTCGCCCGCAAGCACCACGGCGTTCCTGCCCGTGCGCTTTGCTTCATAGAGCGCGCTGTCGGCATCCCGCAGCAGCCCTTCGAGCGTCGCCTCGGACGGCACCGCCAGGGCGACGCCGAGACTGACTGTCACGCAGCCGCCGTCGAGCCCGCGATGGCGCATGGCAAGGCCCTCGATCGCGGCGCGGATGCGCTCCGCCATCGCCAGCGCCGCAAGCGGCTCCCGATCGACGGAGAGCACCAGCATCTCCTCCCCGCCGAAGCGGAACACGAACGATGCCTCGTCCACCGTGTCGCGAATGCATTGCGAGACGGCGCGCAGGCATGCATCACCCTCGATATGGCCGTGAACGTCGTTGAACCGCTTGAAGTGATCGATGTCGAGCAGGACGGCCGCGATACGGTGCCCCGCGTCGCTCCACAGCCCTTCGGCGGTGCGCGCCAGCGAGCGCCGGTTCAGCAGCCCCGTCAGCTCGTCGCGCTCGGAATTGTGTTCGAGCTGCCGGTAGAGCAGGCTGCCGCGAAGCTGGTTGAGAAAATTCTGCCGGTCCTTCTGCTCCAGGAAATAGGCACTCACCGCCAGGAAGATCGACAGCGTCACATAGAAAGTGACGATGCCGGAATAGGTGACGGCGTCGAAGGCGCCCGTCATCTGCGTTGTGGTGAAGTGCGAGGCGCACATCAGCACAAGCCCCGCCAGCACGGCGGGGAAACGCGGGCGCAACGCGATGACGAAGAACAGGAAGGCGGCGGAATTGCCGTTCTGGTAGACGAAGAGATAGGGGCTTGCACTCTGCGTGGCGGCAGCCATCGGCAAGGTGACGCCCAGCACGGCAATCGCGATGGAGAGAATGTCGTAGAACAGCGCGTGCGGCCAGCGGCGGACGGCAAGAATACATCCGATCACGAAGGGCGTGAACACGAGGAAGCGCAGGACGACCAGCTCGCTGAAGACGTCGGCCATCATGGTGCGATCGCCGAAATAGACGAGATCATAGATCAGCGTGCCGACCACGCCCCAGATCGCGGCGAGCCGGACGCGCTCCGCCGCATAGTCCTTGCGGAACGCGGCCTCGATATCCGGCGCAAAGCGCAGAAGGCGAAAGCCGCGCGCTATCTGGCGCTCCACCTGATCCAGCGTCACGACGCCCATCCCGAATTCCCCGCATGCAGCAGCTCGCCCGACGTTAGGCCAGAAAACTGAACAACGACCTAAAGCGGGATCGCTTCGGAAGACCGCTTGGCCCCTTCAAAAAATACCGGCATACGCAAAAATTCCGTTGGACCACCAACACGTTTGCCTTTCTATTGCACGCGATCGCACCGCAGGGGTGCACCGTCCCGACGACGCCAAACCAGATGATAGACATTCCAGAAATCGAAACTGACCGCCTCCTCCTGCGCGGCTTCCAGCCCGGCGATCTCGACGCGATGACCGATATGTGGGCCATGCCCGAGGTCGTGCGGTTCATCGGCGGTGTTCCCCTCACCCGCGAGCAATCCTGGATCCGTCTCATGCGCCACATAGGCATGTGGCACATCATGGGCTTCGGCTTCTGGGCGATCATCGAAAAGGGCACGGGCGCGCTGGTGGGCGAAGCCGGGTTCCATGAGATGCGCCGGGCCCTCACGCCCAGCATCGAGAACACGATGGAAGCGGGCTGGGGTCTCGTTCCCGATGCCCAGGGGCGCGGCTATGCCAACGAAGCCCTGATTGCAATGCTTTCCTGGGCGGCGCAAAACCACCGCGGCAAGCCCATCACCTGCATCATCGACAAGGACAACGAGGCTTCCATACGCCTCGCGCAAAAGCACGGATTCCGGGAATTCGCCATGACCAAATATGCCGGCGCGGATATCAAGCTGTTCCAGCGGGCGACGGCCTGACGCAAGGCCGCGCCTCAAGGTATCAGCTCCGCTCGATATCCCGCCTGAGGACGATGGAGGTGGTCAGGTCCTCGACATTGTCCATGGTCGAGACCTCGTTGCGCAGTTCGTTGAGCGCATTGATCGAGCCGACCTCGACCTCCACCACCAGATCGAGCTGGCCGCTGACGGACGAAACCTTGCGCACGGCGGAAAAGCCGGCAAGGCGGTCGAGCACGCCGATCGAGGGCGTGCGCTTCAGCGTGACGAGCAGGAAGGCCTGGATCTGCCCGTCGTCGAGCTGGCCGATATCCGCGCGGTAGCCGCGGATGATGCCGGCTTTTTCCAGCCGGTTCACGCGCTCCGTGGTCGCGCTGCGCGAAAGACCGATCCGCCCGGCGAGCGACTTCATCGGAATGCGCGCTTCCCGCGACAGGATGCTGAGGATCGTCCGGTCGATGGCGTCCGTATCCTGCATGGGCCCCTCCCCGTTTCCGCCGACAAGATGACGGTTATTATAAACATTGTGCCGGCACAACCGGCATAATGCCGGATGCGCCACGCCGTCGTCCATGCAACTCTTTCCGTCACGAAGAGGATTGCCATGAACGACATGCTGAAGACGACGCCCGATTTTTCCATCGACGCGGCCGCCGCGCTCCTTGCCGAGCACTACGGGCTCTCCGGCACGCTCTCGCCGCTCGCCAGCGAGCGCGACCAGAATTTCAAGGTGGAAACGGCCGAGGGCGTCTTCATCCTGAAGATCGTCAACGCCGCCGAGCCGGAGGCGGAAAGCGATTTCCAGACCGCTCTACTCGCCCATATCGGCACCCATGCCGGCGACCTGCCGGTACCGCATATCCGCCCGACGCTTGCCGGCGCCAGCCTTGCCCACACGACGAGCGCGAGCGGCGTCGGCCACCGCATCCGGCTGGTGAGCTGGGTCGATGGCCAGCCGCTCGCCGAGACGGGCCGCAGCGACACCGCGCTCGAATCCCTCGGCCGCTTGCTCGGCCGTTTCGACGCCGCCTTGAAGGGCTTCATGCATCCCGGCGCCCTGCGCGACCTCGACTGGGATATCCGCAAGGCCGGCCGGTCGGCCGAGCGGTTGCAGCATATCGCGTCGGCGGAGGACCGAGCCCTGCTGGACCGCTTCCTCAAGCGCTTTGCCGCGATCGCGCCGCGTCTTGCGACCCTTCGCGCCGCCGTCATCCATAACGACGCGAACGACTGGAACGTACTGGTCGACGCTGCCGATCACGACCGCATTTCGGGCCTCATCGATTTCGGCGACGCGCTCTACGCGCCGCTGATCGCGGAAGTCGCGATCGCCGCCGCCTATGCCGGCCTCGACCATGCCGATCCGATCGGCGCGGCCGCCGCCATCGTCAGGGGCTTCAATGCCGAGTATCCATTGCTCGAAGAAGAGGTCGACCTTCTCTACGACCTCATCGCCATCCGGCTCGTCACGTCGGTCACCATGTCGGCCTCGCGTCATGCGCATACCGGAAGCAACCCCTATCTTGCGATCAGCGAGCGGCCGGCCTGGACGCTGCTGCGCAAGCTCGACCGGATGAACCCGCGGTTCGCGACCGCGATCATGCGCAAGGCCTGCGGCTTCGAGGCCGTGCCAGGCGCGCGCCGTGTGACGGACTGGATCGCGCGAAACCGCAAGGCACTCGCCCCGCTGCTGGAGCGGCCGGCCGCGACCTATCCGGCTGCGCTCGTGCCCTATGGCGATCCGGAGCATCCGATGACGGTGAAATCCGCCGTCCAACAGCCGGACGAAGCGCAGGCGATCTGGCAAGCCCATTGCCGGGACAACGGCATCGCGCTCGGTATCGGCCCCTGGGGCGAGGAGCGCAGCGTCTATGCCGGCGAGATGTTCGTCTCGCGCTTTATCGAGAAGACGCGCCGCACCCGCCATCTCGGCCTCGATCTCTTCATGGCCGCCGGCACCAAGGTCTTCACGCCGCTTCCCGCCACCGTCGTCAGCGTCGAGATCGAAGAGGACCCGCTCGGCTACGGCTGCCTCATCGCGCTCCGCCACGAGCCGGAAGGTTGCCCGCCCTTCACCTCGCTCTGGGGGCATCTCGCGCATGAGGCCATGCACCGGCTCACGCCCGGCGAGCGGCTAGAGGCCGGTGCCCTCGTCGGCGAAATGGGCGCGCCGGCGGAAAACGGCGGCTGGGCGCCGCATCTCCATTTGCAGCTTTCCACCGATACCAGCCTCTCCGCCACCGAAATCCTCGGCGTCGGCGAGCCGCGCTACCTCGACGTCTGGGCGGAACTCTTTCCCGATGCCCGCACCTTCGGTGGCATTGCCGAAGAGTTCTACGAACGGCAGGGCCGCTCGCACGAGGAGATCGTCGCGCTGCGCCGTGAACTGCTGCTGCCGAACCTTTCCATCTCCTACGACAAGCCGATCAAGTTCGTGCGCGGCGAAGGCGTCTGGCTGATCGACGACGGCGGCCGGGCCTATCTCGATTGCTTCAACAATGTCTGCCATATCGGCCACGCCCATCCGGCCGTGGTGGAGGCGATGGCGAAGCAGGCCGCGACGCTCAACACCAACACCCGCTACCTGCACGACAATATCGTCGCCTATGCCGAGCGCCTGACGGCGACGCTGCCGAAGGAACTGACCGTCGCCGGCTTCGTCAACAGCGGCTCGGAGGCCAACAGCCTGGCGCTGCGGCTGATGCGGGCGCATACCGGCCGCGAGAACGCCATCACGCTCGACTGGTCCTATCACGGCACGACGCAGGAGCTGATCGACATCAGCCCCTACAAGTTCCGCCGCAAGGGCGGCAAGGGCCGGAAGCCACATGTCCATGTCGCGGCCGTCCCGGACAGCTACCATGCGCCGGCGGACTGGCCGGCCGAGGAGCACGGCAGGCGTTTTGCCGAAAGCGTGGCCGAGCTGATCGCCGCCATGCAAGCCAGGGGCGAGGCGCCCGGTTTCTTCATCGCCGAATCCATCCCGAGCGTCGCCGGCCAAGTCTTCCTGCCGCAAGGCTACCTCAAGGAGGTCTACCGGCTCGTGCGCGAGGCGGGCGGCGTCTGCATCGCCGATGAGGTGCAGGTCGGTTTCGGCCGTGTCGGCAGCCATTGGTGGGCGTTCGAGACGCAGGGCGTCGTGCCCGACATCGTGACGATGGGCAAGCCGATCGGTGACGGCCATCCGCTGGCGGCCGTGGTGACGACCCGCGAGGTGACCGACAGCTTCGACAACGGCATGGAATATTTCAACACGTTCGGCGGCAACCCGGTGTCCTGCGCCGTGGGCCTGGCGGTGCTCGACACCATCGAGAAGGAGGACCTGCGCGGCAACGCGCTTGCCATCGGCAACCACCTGATGGACGCCTTCCGCGACATGCAGAAGCGCCATGCGGTGATCGGCGACGTGCGCGGCCTCGGCCTCTTCCTCGGCATCGAACTGGTGACGGACCGCACGACCAGAGCGCCTGCGACCGCGTTCGCCCGCGCCGTCTGCAACGGCGCGCGCCGCCGCGGCGTGCTGATGGGCACCGAGGGACCGCATGACAACGTGCTCAAAATGCGCCCGCCGATGATCTTTTCCAGGCGCGACGCCGACCACCTGATCGCCGTGCTCGAAGAGACCTTCGCCGACGTCGAGAAGGCGCTCGGCTAGGCGACCGACACCACCGGGAGAACAGCTTGCAGCCGGGGAAGGCCTTTTCCCGGCCCGGACCACGCATGCCCAAAACAACCAAGGAGGAGAACCCTATGAAACTAAAAATTCTGGCCATGGCAGCAGCAACGCTTGCAGCCGGAACGGCTGCCGAGGCCGGCACGCTCGATATCGTCAAGGAGCGCGGCGAAGTGCGCTGCGGCGTCAGCCAGGGCGTGCTCGGCTTTTCCGCGCCCGACAAGAACGGCGCCTGGAGCGGTTTCGACGTCGACTTCTGCCGCGCGATTGCCGCCGCGACGCTCGGCGATCCGGACAAGGTGGCCTATGTGCCGCTGTCCACCAAGGATCGCTTCACGGCTCTGCAATCTGGTGAAGTCGACCTGCTCTCGCGCCAGACGACCTGGACGCTCTCGCGCGATACCGATCTCGGCATGAGCTTCGTCGGCGTCAACTACTATGACGGCCAGGCCTTCATGATCAACAAGGAGCTTGGCGTGAACAGCGTCAAGGAAATCTCCGGCGCCTCCGTCTGCACGGAGACCGGCACGACGACCGAACAGAACATGGCCGACTATTTCGGCGCCAACAAGATCGAGTACCAGGTCATCGCCTTCGAGAAGCCGGACCAGACGGTCCAGGCCTTCAACACGGGGCGCTGCGACGTCTACTCCACCGATGCCTCGGCGCTCTACGCCCAGCGCCTGACGCTGAACGACCCCGACCGCTTTGTCGTCCTTCCCGAGGTGATCTCCAAGGAACCGCTCGGCCCGGCCGTGCGCCAGGGCGACGACCAGTGGTTCAAGATCGTGCGCTGGACGCTCTTCGCGCTGATCGAGGCCGAGGAGATGGGCATCGACAAGGAGAATGCCGCCGCGCTCGTCGAAACCGGCACCGTCGCGCAGAAGCGCTTCCTCGGCGTCGAGAGCGAGGCCGGCAAGGCAATGGGCCTCGATGCGAAATGGGCCTACCAGGCAATATCTGCCGTCGGCAATTACGGCGAGATCTTCGAGCGCCATCTCGGTAAGGACAGCCCGCTGAAGATCGACCGCGGCCTCAACCGGCTGTGGAGCGACGGCGGCCTGATGTACGCCCCGCCGGCCCGCTGAGCGGTTCATATCAGCAAGCAAGACGGATCGCCGCGGCACCACCGCGGCGATTTTGCGTATGGCATTCGGGTGCGGAAATTTACGACAAGGCTACATCGCCGGAATAAAATGTAGCTTCCTTACATTTCTTTTGACAAATGTAGTTTCCTTTATTATGACACCAGCCACGCACGGTGAGTGAGACCTGATGGCCCGCATTGGCCTTCAAGGGGGCCGTGACGTTCATCTGGAGGAAATCGATATGTCACGCCGTTTCGCGCTGGCTTCAGCGCTCGTAGTCCTGTGCTCGCACGTCTTCTCGGCCGGCAGCGCCGCTGCCGCGGGATTGACCGCCTATTGCCCGATGTCGGAAGACGATTGCGGCGCCGTCCTGAAGGCCTTCAAGGACGATACCGGCATCGAGGCGCAATTCGTGCGCATCGGCGCCGGTGAGATCCTCGCCCGCATCCGCGCCGAAAAAGCCAATCCGCAGGCCGGCCTGTGGCTGGCGGGCGCCGCGGACAACTTCATTCAGGCCGCCAGCGAGGGCCTGCTTGCCTCGCACAAGGCGGTCGGCATCGACAAGGTCGACCAGCGTTATACCGACAAGGAAGGCCGCTGGACGCCGATCTCGCTGTCGCCCATCGTCTTCGCCTACAGCCGGGAGGTCCTCGACGAAATCGGCGCCAAGCCGCCGACGAGCTGGAAATCCTTCGCCGACCCAGTCTTCAAGGACAGCATCGCGCTCGCCCATCCGGCCTCGTCGGGCACCGCCTATGTGGCGCTCGCCTCCATCGTCCAGCTCGACGGCGAGGAGCCGGCCTTCACCCTCATGAAGGAGATTGACAAGAACGTCGTGCAGTATACCCGTTCGGGCGTCGCACCGTCGCGCATGGTCGCCAACAACGCGATCGCGCTCGCCATGGCCTATACGCAGGACATTGAAGCCGCGCTCGCGCAGGGCTATCCGGTCGGCTATTCCTTCCCGGAGGAAGGCACGGGCTTCGAGGTGAACGCCGCCGCCGCCGTCGCCAATGCGCCGGAAGAGCAGGCCAAGGGCGCTGCCGCCTTCCTCGACTGGGTGCTGACCGAAAAGGGCCAGGCCGCCATCGGCGCGACCTTCCGCGGGCCCATCGTTCCCGGCTACAAGAACCCGGATGCCAAGATCGACCTCACCAGCGTGAAGATGATCGACTACAACTTCACCTGGGCCGGCGAGAACCGAGCACGCCTGCTTGAACGTTACGAAAACGACGTCCGCCACAAGGCGGACGCCAAGTAAGTAACGCGGCAGGCAGGAGCATTCCCGCTTTTCTCCGAAGCGGGAATGCTCCGCCCCTTTGTCTACATGCGATTCCGAGCGGAAAGCCGTCCCTGGAATTGCCCAAGGAGCTTCGACATGACCCTCGTTTCGCAAGCGGTCCCGTCCGGCAGGACGGGAGCTTCGCCAGCCTTCCTGCGCAAGATCGTCGTCGATCCGTGGCTGTTCGGCATCTTCGCCCTCGTCACGCTTTCGGTGCTGCTCTTCGCCGCCCTGCCGATCTTCATCGTCATGAAGCAGGCGGTCGTCACCGAGCAAGGTTTCGATTTCGGCGTGCTGGCCGATACGCTGTCCCAGTCCTTCGTCTGGGAATCCTTTGCCAACACGCTGCTGCTCGGCGCGACCTCGGCGGTCATCGCCACGGCCGCCGGCTTCCTGCTTGCCTTTTCCGCGACGCGCACCACCATGCCGGGCAAGACCTTCGTGCATGGCGTGGCGCTGCTGCCGATCATCTCGCCGCCCTTCGTCATGGCGCTGGCGGTGGTCATCCTGTTCGGCCGCTCCGGCCTCATCACCCGCGAATTGCTCGGCATCCGCAACGCCAATGTCTATGGCTTCCATAGCCTGGTGCTGATCCAGTCGCTCGCCTTCACGCCGATCGCCTATCTCAACATCCGCGGCATGCTGCAGTCCATCGATACCGCGCTGGAGGACGCCTCGGCATCGCTCGGCGCCTCGCGCTGGACGACCTTCTCGCGGGTAACGCTGCCACTCGTCACGCCGGCCATCCTCTCCTCGACGCTGCTCGTCTTCGTCAAGTCGGTCGAGGATTTCGGCAATCCGATGCTGATCGGCGGCAACTTCAATACGCTCGCCGTCGAGGCCTATTCGCAGATGGTGGGGTATTTCAACCTGCAGGCCGGCGCGCTGCTCGCAAGCCTCATGCTCGTGCCCTCGATGACCGCCTTCCTCGTCCACCGCTATTGGGTGAGCAAGCGCAGCTACGTCACCGTCACCGGCAAGCCGTCCGCCCAGACGATCCGCATTTCCGGCGGCGTGGTCGTGCCGCTCGCCATCGGCTGCTACGCCATCGTCTTTGCCATCCTGCTGTTCTATCTGACGGTGGTCTACGTCTCCTTCACCAAGCTGCCCGGCGTCAACAACACGCTGACGCTCGACCACTACGCCACCGTCTTCACCGCCGGCTTCCAGACGCTCAGCAATTCGCTGCTCTTGGCCGGCATCGCCACCCCGATCACCGCCGTCGCCGGCATGCTGATCGCCTATCTCTTGATCCGCAAGGCGTTTCCGGGCAGCTTCCTGCTGCGCTGGGCGACGCTGCTCTCCTTCGCCGCGCCCGGCACCATCCTCGGCATCGGCTACGTCAGCACGTTCAACGCCGCGCCGCTGCTGCTCACCGGCACCGCCTTCATCGTCGTCGCCGCCATGGTGGTGAAGAACCTGCAGGTGGGCATCGAGGCAGGCTCCAACCAGCTGCGCCAGATCGACAAGTCGATCGAGGAGGCCTCCACCATCCTCGGCGCGTCGAACACGCGGACCTTCTTTCAGGTCACGCTGCCGCTCTTGAAGCCCGCGCTGTTCACCTCGCTCTCCTATGCCCTGACGCGCTCGCTGACGACGCTCTCGGCGGTCATCTTCCTCGTCTCGGCCAACTGGACGCTGATCACCGTCACCATCCTCTCGCAGGTGGAAACGCTGAAACTCGGCGTCGCCGCGGCCTATTGCAGCATCCTCGTCTTCGTCGTGCTCGCCATCCTGGCGGTCATGCAGCTCGTTCTCAATTCGACATCGAAGAGGTAAGCCCCATGTCGAAAGTCGTCTTCTCCAATATCACCAAGCGCTTCCCCGGCGTTGCCGGCGCCACCGCCGTCGACCGCCTGAACCTCACCATCGAGGAAGGCACGCTCGTCACCCTGCTCGGTCCCTCGGGCTGCGGCAAGACGACGACGCTGCGCATGCTCGCCGGCTTCGAGACCCCCTCCGACGGCACGATCACCATCGGCGGACGCGACGTCACCAACGTGCCGGTCAATGCCCGCAATGTCGGCATGGTGTTCCAGAGCTACGCGCTCTTCCCGCACATGAGCGTCCGGGAAAACGTCGAATACGGCGTGCGCCTCCTCAACCTGCCAAAGGCCGAGATGAAGGACCGCGTCGGCTCGATCCTCGATACGATGGCGCTCACCCAATATGCCGACCGCTCGCCGGCCCGCCTGTCGGGCGGCCAGCAGCAGCGCGTGGCGCTCGCTCGCGCCGTCGTCACCCAGCCGAAGGTGCTGCTGTTCGACGAGCCGCTCTCCAACCTCGACGCGCAGTTGCGCGAGCGCATGCGCGACGAGCTGCGCGCCATCCAGCTGCGCCTCGGCATCACCAGCCTCTACGTTACCCACGACCAGAGCGAAGCCATGGCGATCACCGACCGCGTGGTCGTGATGCGCGGCGGCGTCATCGAGCAGGACGATTCGCCGCTCAACGTCTATTCGCGCCCCGGCACCGGCTTCGTCGCCGAGTTCATGGGCAAGGCGAACATCCTGAACGGCAAGGTCGAGGCGGTCGATGACACCACGGTGCGCGTGCGCATCGCCTCGACGGTCGCCTTCATGCTGGCGCGCGGCGACCGCGCCTTCAAGGTCGGCGAGGCCGTGCGCTGCGTCGTGCGGCCGGAGCATATCCGCGTCGACCCCGCGGGCACGATGGAGGCGAAGGTGCGCCGCGTCGTCTTCCAGGGCGCCTATGTCGAATACCTCACCGATCTCGAAGGCCAGGAATGCGTCTTCCTCGACACGGATTACTACAAGTCCGGCGTCGCCGAGGTCGGCCAGACGCTGAAACTATCCATCGACAGCCGGCCGGTCTGGATCCTGCCGGAAAATGAAGCAGCCACTATCGGAAAAGCCGCATGACCCTCTCCAAGCCCGCCCCCAACGACCTCTATGAAACCATTTCCACCGTCGCCTGCGAGGCGGCGCTCGCCGCCGGCATGGTAGCGCACCGAGGCTTCGTCAATGCCAGCCCGGAAAGCCTTGCAACCCAGCAGAAGGCGGGTTTCTTCGATATCGTGACCGCCTCCGACAAGGCGGCCGAGCGCGCCGCCTGCGACACGATCTGGTCGCGCATTCCGGCCTCCCGCATCCTCGGCGAGGAAGGCGGCTGGCAGGGCGAAGGCGAGACGACCTGGATCATCGATCCGATCGACGGCACCAGCAATTTCGCCTCGGGCCTGCCGTTCTTCTGCGTCTCGATCGCCGCCTACCACAAGGGGGAGCCGGTCTGCGGCGTCGTCTACGATCCGGTGCGCGAGGAACTGTTCCTGGCCGCCGGCGGCCGTCTCACGCTGAACGGCACGACCGTCAAACATTTCCTGCGCGGGCGAACCGACCGGGAAGTCGAGGTGCTGAGCAACGCCCCCTATGAAGGCGAGCGCCCCTCCCGCGCCGCGCAGGAGGCCCATGCCGACCTCGTCAACTCATTCCGCGCCACGCGCCGGCTCGGCTCCTGCGCCCTGCACCTCGCCTATGTCGCGGTCGGCCGCGTGGCGGTGGCCTACGAATCGAAGTTCAGCGCCTGGGATATCGCGGCCGGCATCCAGCTCGTCCAGGCGGCAGGCGGACAGGTCTACGCGCAGGACGCGGACGGCCGCGCCGTCGAGCCGCAGGAAGACACGCTCGGCTCGGTGAAACGGATCGTCGTGGCGCAAGCCGGTTTCGACTACCAGTCGTCCTGCCTGTCGAAGCTGATGGCCGACGGGGTACTGTGATCTTCAATCAGCAGGCCCTTCAATCCTGAGAAGAAGGGGAGCGACGACGGCGTCTTCAACGGTGCCGTCGACCTCCAAGTCAAATCCAAACGGCTTTGGTGCGGTCAACCGAACCGGGAGCGGGCCCAATCCTCGAGACGTTGCTTTACCGTCTCCTTTTCCTCGTCGGACAATTTCGAAAGCGCCTCGCGCAGGCGCTCCATCGCCTCCTCGTGGCCCTCGCGGGAGGCCAGCGTGAACCAGAAGGCGGCTTCGACGGGATCCTTCTCCACGCCCTGGCCCTGCGCGAAAAGGTTGCCCAGATTGACATAGGCCGCGACGGCGCCAAGGCGCGCGGCGCGCGAATAGGTGTCGAACGCCTTTTTCAGGTCCTGTTTAACGCCCGTTCCGCTCTTGTAGAGATTGGCCAGGTTGACCATGGCGCTGCGATCGCCGAGGTCGGATCCCTTCTGGAAATAATCGGTGGCGCGCTCCATATCCTTTTTCGCGCCGAGGCCTTTCAGGTAGATCAGCCCCAGCTTGTCGTAGGAAGCGCCCCAGTTCTGATTGGCGGCCTTCTCCAGCCAGACCCGCGCCTTCGCATAGTCCTGCTTGACGCCCTGGCCCTGAAAATACATGTAGCCGACGTTGTTCTGGTCCTCCGGGTGGCCTCGCTCGGCGGCATACTGGTAGAGCTCGAAGGCCTTGGCGAAGTCCTTCTTCACGCCCAGCCCCTTGCGGTAGAGGTTGCCCATGTTGTGGTAGGCCGCGAGGCTGCCTGCGGCCATGGCCACCTCGTTGAGCTTGTAGGCCTCGTCGCCACGGCCCGCCTTGTCGAGGGAGCGGGCGAGAAGCGTCTTGAAGCGCATATTCTCGGGATCGCCCTTCACCGCCGCCTCGCAGGCCGGAATTGCGACCTGCGTATCCAGGTTGGCGTATTCGACGCTCGGCCCGACGCGATCCGGATCGGACGGATGCGCTGCGGCAAGATCGCAGGGCGAAGCCTCCACCACCTTCGGCCCACCCTCCTCGGGGATCAGCACGACGTCGCTGACCAGCGAAGAGTTCTCCCAGGGGATCTGCTTGCCTTCAGTGGTCTCGACCACCTTCGCGCGGGTTTCCTTGAAGATGGCTTCGATCGACTTGCCGGGCGTGCGCAGCGCCGCCGTCAGGGCCTGCGTGTAGGGGCTGTTCTTGCCCGTCCCGTCCTGGGCGACGTCACCAGGCGAAGTGGAAAAGGCGATCAGCGTGCCGGTGTGCTTGCTGGCAATGCGCGCAAGGCCTCGCGACATGGAATCCTTGTTGCCGATGGAGCGCGTCTTGCCGCCCTTGTCGAGGAACGGATTGTCCCGGCAGGCATCGAGGATGAAGATGATCGATCCGGCTTCGGTATTCTCGAACTGGCTCAGGATCTGGTTGGCGGACAGAGCCACAAGAGGCAGGTCGAGCGCGTCGGTGACCTTGGCATCCGTCGGAACGAGGTAGTTTTCCTCCGAGGCCTGAAGCCCATGGCCGGCGTAGTAAACCAGCACGACCGAATCGGCGGTGATCTTGTTGCGAAACTCGATCAGCGCCCGCTCCATGCCGGCCTTTTCCGCATCCGCGATGAGCTGGACGTCGAAGCCCACGTCGGTGAGCGCACCCTTCATGGCATCGGCATCGGCGCGTGCGTTCTTGAGGGCAGGCAGATCCTTGTAATTCTGGTTGCCGATGACAAGCGCAAGACGCGTCGATCCGGCCTGCGCAAAGGCCGCTGCGGGCAGCGCGAACACGACAAACGCGAATAGGACCGCGAGATATGCTGGACGCGTCGTCATCCTGCCGCTCCTTAATCCGGTCCGGCCCTCGCCGACCGTCAATAGTCGTTGCGGTTCTGCTTTATTCTGGTGACGGCGCGCTTCGGCTTCACGACCTTGGCCTTCGGCCGCACGACCCGGGCTTTCGCACAGCTCGCCGCATCGGGATTGATCTCGCAAAGCTCCGGACGCCCGGACGACCTGGTTTCGCATCCGCTGAGGATCACGGATGTCGTAAAAGCTGCGATAAGCGTAGAAATCTTCCCTGCAAGCAATTTCGTCATGGCCGCATCCCGGGTGGCGTTGCTTCTAACTGGAACCACTATACAACAACGAAGGAAGTCTAAGCGCAGTTTGAGATCGGCAGCCTCAGCTTGTCAAGCTAATGTAGGGCGTGCTGTAATGGTTGCAGTTGGCGACGGTGGAAAATTTCGGGGGAAGCGAGGCGGAAAATGCACCTGTGCCGGTCTTTTGAGCCTTGATCCTGTTCGGCCCGTCCGGCGCCCAGACATTGCGGCTGCGCGTTGCCGATAGCGCCCACGCGGCCGAAATCGCGGAAGATATTGTTGAGCAGGCCGCCGATATCTGCCGCTCGGAGATCATTTCCCATGTGCTGGATCCGCAGCGCGGCATGCTGCTCGAAACCAGCCGCCTCCTCGGCCGGCGGGTGTTCACGCTTGGCGCGGCATGGATGGTGACGGGCCATGCCGCCTTTCGCAACCGCATCGTTGCGGAACTGCTGGCGGCGACAGCCTTTCCCGACTGGAACCGGCAGCACTTCATCGACACCGCCGAGATGATGGCCGCCGTGGCGATCGGCTACGACTGGTCGAAGGACGTGATGACCGGGGGGCAGAGGGAGACGGTCGTCGAGGGCATTGCCCGCCTCGGGCTCCACCCGGGCCTCGGCTCGCTGAAGGGCGCGTCCGGCTGGACGACGGCGGGCACCAACTGGACGCTCGTTTGCAGCGGCGGCCTGATCGTCGCAGCCGCCTTGCTACGCGACGATCTGGCGCCGCTGTGTACTGAGGTTCTGGACCTTGCTTTGCCCATCCTGCAATCGGGCCTCGATCAATTCGACGCCGCAGGCGGATGGCCGGAGGGCGCGACCTACGGCGAATATGGCGCCCGCTATGCCGTCCTCGCGCAGGAAGCCTTGCAGGAAGCCGGCCTCGCGCAACGCTGGCCGGCGGCAAAGGGTGGCTGGTTGCGGCACCCGGATTTCCCGCGTGCGATGGTCGGGCCATCAGGAATGACCTTCAACGCCGGCGACAGCCTCGCGACGCCCGAGCGCTCGCCGGTAGCCGGCTGGTTCGCCCGGCGCGACGGCGACCGGGCGGCGGCGGCGTGGCAATGGGAAACGCCCGGCAAGCCGCACGCCTTCGACCTCATCTGGTACAATTCCCCTCGGGCTGCGGAAAGCGCGGGCGAAGTGCCGCGAAGACAGGTCTTCGATGCGGGCTATGCCGTGCTTCGGCACGGCGACAGCTACCTTGCCGTCCGCACCGGGCGCAACAGGACCAATCACGCCCATCTCGATCTCGGCAGCTTCGTGCTGGAGATCGGCGCGCAACGCCTCGCCTGCGATCTCGGCAGGGGCGATTATGCGGCAGAGGGCTACTTCGATCCGCAGAAGCGCTTCTCCCATTTCTTGGCGCAAACCAGCGCACACAACCTCGTCTTCGCACAGGAACAGTCAATCGACGCGCAAGCCGATACAATCGTCGATGAAGCGGACGAGACCCGTTTCGCGATCGAGGTGTCGGACCCGGCCTCCCCGTTTCGCCACCTCCGCGCATTTCAGCTCGACGCGGATGCGGCGATCGTCGCGGATCTTCTCATTCCGAGAGGAGCCCTGCCACCCGCGGTGACATGGCAATGCCATACGCAGATGCCCGTCAAGGCCGTCGATGGCGCCGTCCGCTTCGGCGGACCCGCCGAAGGCCTGTCCGCCCGCCTGCTGTCTCCCTCGGGAACGGCGCTGACGCTCGCCCCGATGAGCGGTGTCATCCAGCAGCCCATCCCCGTCGCGCGCATGACGGCCACGCTTCCGGTGCCGGCCGACGGCCTGTTCGTGGCATGCCTCTTTTGCCATGATGCGCGCCGGCCCGACCCTGCCGGCCTGTCCGGCTGGCTGACGCGGATTGCGAGGGATCGGTGGCCGGATGTGCATGCGATGAAACGGGAGCGTGTCGATGGCTGATCTTCTGCGATTCCTCCGCCGCCAGCCGCCACCGACGCCCGACGAGGACAACGAGCTTCATATCTACCGCTCGCAGGGGCGCAAGCGCATCGTCATGGTGACACTCTTCACCGTCCCGCGCGAAGGGCACGACGAGATCGTCGCGAAAGTGGGCGCGACCTTCGCCCGCGTCGACAGGATCGTCTATGTCACCGACATACCGGAGTTCCTTCATTTCCGGGCGGCGGGCGCGGCGTTCGAATACTTTCCCTCCCTCGAGCGGCAGGCCGCTCATGTGAACGCGCTCGACTGGCCGGGCTATCTGCGCATCCGCTGGGACCTGCTGCTCGCCAAGTGGCAGCCGGAACATGTGCTCGCCTACGGCCTCAACATCGATCGTTTCCTTACGGCCGCACCGGCGCGGGAAGGAGAGGCCGCGTCATGGCGATAAGCCGCCTCGACATCGTCTTTGTCGCGGACGCGCGCTTCGAGGGCGGTTCTTCGACCGCGCTCGCGGCCGAGATGGCGGCTGCTGCCCGGGCCGGCTACGACAGCGGCCTGCTCATGGTAAAAGGCCCGATCATCGGCCTGCCCCTGCCGGTTCACGCGGCAATCCGCAGGCATCTCGACACCGGGACCACGACGCGGCTCGATCCGCTGCAGAAGGTCGAAACGCGCCTCCTCCTGCTGCATCATCCGGGCATCCTGATGAACCCGCTGCAACCGCGACCGCTCATTGAAGCGGAGCAGGTCGTCGTCGTGCTGCATCATCCGGCCGTGGATCATGCAGGTACGGTCCAGTACGATATCCCCAGCGTGGTCCGCAACGCGGTCGCCGCGTTCGGCCGGCCGGTGTCGCTGGCGCCCGTCAGCGCCAGCGTGCGCGAAAGCCTGCCGCGGCGGCTTCCCGGCAATTGCCGCCTGACGGAGGAAAACTGGGACAATCTCATCGACCTCGACTGCTGGCCGCCGCGGCAGGCGCGACCCGTCGGCCTGCCGATCCGGATCGGGCGGCATTCCCGGCCGCATATCCAGAAGTGGCCCGACCGGCTCGAAGATGCGCAGGCGGCCTATCCGACCGACGGCAGGCGCTACGAAACCTGGATGCTGGGCGGCGGCGATTTCCTGCGCGAACACTATGGCGAACTGCCTGCAAGCTGGACCCTGCTGCCATTCCGGCAGGAGGACGTCGCCGGTTTCCTGCGCAAGCTGGATTTCTACGTCTACTATCACAGCGATGCCTGGTCGGAAGCGTTCGGCCGGTGCATTCTCGAGGCGCTGTCGGTCGGGCTGGTCACCATTCTGCCCGCGAGCTTCGAGCCGGTTTTCGGCGACGCCGCGCTCTACGGCACGCCGCAGGATGTCGTGTCCATCATAGAGCGCTATGCCGCCGATGCCGACCTCTATGCCAGCCAGAGCGACCGGGCGCGCCGGTTCGCCGAAACGAGACATCGCCTCGACCGCTTCGCGGATCGAATTGCCGCCCTGCTTCCACAGGCGAAGACGGAGACGCTTTCCGCGCCGCCGCTGATGCCGCCACTGCCTTCACGAACCGTACTTTTCATCTCCTCCAACGGCATCGGCATGGGCCACCTCACCCAGCAGATGGCGATAGCCGAGCGCCTGCCGCCCGATCTGACGCACGTCTTCGCGACCATGTCCTATGCGCTGAAGGTCGCGGTGGACGCCGGCTATCAGGTGCATTTCCTGCCGCATCACCGGGCGATGGATGCGGAGCCCGACGATTGGAACACCGTCTTTGCCGAGGAGCTTTTCGAACTCGTGCGCCATGTCAGGCCGGCGGTCATCGCCTATGACGCGACACCGGTCTATCCGGCCGTCGCCGAAGTGCTGGCCCTCTTCCCGGACATCTATTCCATCTGGGTGCGCAGGCCGATGTGGCGGGAGGTGCATCGCAAGTTCCTCGATTACCATGACATATTCGACGCCGTGATAGAGCGCGGCGAACTGGCCGATGCGTTCGATCTTGGCCCGACCAAGGAATTTCAGGCGCGCAGCCTCGTCGTGCCGCCGGTGCTGCATGTGGATCCGGCCAGCCGGGAGGATGCGGCAACGGCTCGACGGCTGCTCGACCTGCCGGCGGACGGAACGGCGGTGCTTCTCCAGCTCGGCTCGGGCAGCAATTTCGACATGAGCGAGGCCCGCGCGGCCGTCATCCAGGCCGTCCTCGCCCACAGGGACACTTTTCTCGTCGAGCTCAAGTCTCCCATCAGCAACGGCGGAACGAATGCCGCTTCCGGCAACGAGCGCCATTTCGTCCGGAAGGCCTTCCCGGCCTTCCGCTACAGTCAGGCCTTCGACGCGGCGGTCTCGGCCGTCGGCTACAACAGCTTCCACGAAAACCTGCTCGGCGCCCTGCCGACGCTGTTCGTGCCCAACGAAGCGCCGGAGATGGATCTTCAAGCCAACCGCGCACTCTGGGCGCAGCTCAACGGCTACGGCTGGATGATGCGGCGCGACACGGATCTGCCGGCCTGCCGGGACATCGTCGCCCGCCTGCTCGATCCCTGGGAACGCTCCCGCGTGCGTGCGCGGTGCCGCTCGATCCCCTGGCAGAACGGAGCGGCACGCATCGCGGCCTTCATCGCGGATCACGCCCGTCTGGTGCGCTCGGACCGCCGACCTGTCGAGCCGGAACAAGCCTTATAGATCGTGCGGCTACCTTTCGAACGGCGTCAGTCGGCGACCGACACATCGGGCGCGACGGCGCCGATGTTGTAGCCTTCCAGTTGCGCGATGCGTCCGTCCCGTTTCGGAAAATGCAGGATGGTCGCGGTTCCCGGCGTGACCGGGACGACGCGTGAGGGCGGCAGGTCGAGGAATTCGTGGCATGCGGCACGGATGACGCCGCCGTGGGCAACGACGAGCAGGTCCCCTTCCGTGCAGGCCATCCAGTCACGCACGCCTTCGGCGACGCGGGTGCGGAAGGCGCCCCAGGTCTCGCCGCGGTCCGGGGTGAACGTTCCCGCCCGCCAGGCGGTATATTCCTCCGGTTGCTCCGCAATGAGGTCCGGCTTGCGCCGGCCGGTCCATTCACCCATGTCCAGCTCGCGGAACCGCTCGTCGGAGGGCGCATCCGGGTGGCCGATCAGCGCGACCGTCTGCCGGGTGCGGCCAAGATCCGATGCGATGATGCGGGCTGGCTGCAACGCCTTGGCATAGGGACGGAAGCGCTTGACCTGGGCGACGCCGCGCTCGGAGAGCAGCGAGTTGTCCTGGCCCTGCAACCGCTGTTCGGCGTTCCATTCCGTTTCGCCGTGACGCATGAGGATCAGCCTCATTGATGTATCCTTTCTCCGGTGGTCGCGAAGACCGCATCGGGTGTGCGAATGAACGAGAGGCTTATCGGCTCGCCGGGCGTCGCCGTGAAATAGCCGCCGGCCATGCCGGTGACGCGCAGGTCCCCGATCATGGCGGTCACCATGGTGCGCCCGGCGATCGGCGCCGCCTCGGCGAACCGCGCGGTCAGCGACGGGGCACCCGCGACCGCACCGACGCGCACGTCCTCGGCACGGTAGAGGAGCTGAACCTCGTCGCGGTTCGCGGCCATGGCCGCCGGCGCAAGCGCCGTCTCGCCGAAGACGAGGTTTTCGCCCGACCGGCGGGCCGGCAGGAGGTTCGCCGGCGGCGTGCCGAGGAAGGTGGCGACGAAGGTCGTCTCGGGATTGCGCAGCAGATCGATGGGCTTGCCGAACTGCTCGACGCGGCCGTTGTTGAGCACGGCGACATGGGTCGCCATGGTCATCGCCTCGACCTGATCGTGCGTGACATAGACCGAAGTCGCCCCGGTCGCCCGGTGGATGCGCATCAGCTCGCTGCGCATCTCGATGCGCAGTTTCGCATCGAGGTTGGATAGCGGCTCGTCGAAGAGCAGGATGCTCGGCTCGGGCGCGATGGTGCGGGCGATCGCCACGCGCTGCTGCTGGCCGCCGGAGATTTCCGCCGGATAGCGCTCGGCAAGGGCGTCGATGCTGAGAAAGGCCAGCACTTCCTTCACCCGCTTCTCGCGTTTTTCCCGCGGCCACTTCGCCACTTTCAGCGGCCAGGCGATGTTGCCGGCGACTGTCATGTGCGGCCAGAGCGCATAGCTCTGGAAGACGAGGCCGGCATTCCTGCGGCCGGCATCGGCGATGACGCCGCCCGCCCCGCTGGACACGGTTTGCCCGACAAAGGCGATTTCCCCCTCGCTCGGGCTTTCGAGGCCGGCCAGCATGCGCAGCAGGGTCGACTTGCCGCAGCCGGACGGACCGACGAGCACGAGGAACGCCCCGGCGGGAACGGAGAGGTCGATGTCCTTCACCGCGGTGAAGGCGCCGAAACGTTTGACGAGATTGCGGATCTTGATGGCATCCGCTGCCCCGGAGGCTAGCGCGTTCATGACTCTTTCCATTTCTGGACGCGGTTCTGCAGGCTATGGGCGAGGAACGACGCCGCAAGGCAGACCACGAGGATGACGAGGGTGATGGCGTTGGCGAACTGCATGAAGCCTTCCGACGCATAGCGATAGGCGACCATGGAGAGCACCGGCGAGGTGGCCGTGAAGAGGAGCACGACCAGCGAGAGGTCGCGCACCATCTTGACGAAGACGAGGATGGCGCCGGCAAAGAGGCCGCGGATCGCCAGCGGGAAGACGATCGCGAAGAGGCGTCGCACGAGGCTCGCCCCGGTCAGCCGCGCGCTCTCTTCGATATCGGCCGAGATCTGGCCGAGCACGGAGCGGCCGGACTGCACGGCAAAGGGAAGGTTGTGCGCGGAAGCCGCGATAACCAGCAGCGCGAACGTGCCGTAGAGCGAGGGCAGCGGGCCGATGGGCGCGCCAAACAGCGCGATATAGGCGGCGGCAAACGCGATGCTCGGCACAAGCAGCGGCAGGAAGGCGAGCTGGCTGAGCAGCGTGGCAAGCAGGCTGCCCTTGCGCTGCACGATGGTATAGGCGAGCGCGAGGCCGAGCAGCATCGTCGTGAAGGCGACGACGAGGCCGAGGCGGATGGTGTTCCACAGCGCATCGATCAGCACGGGATTGCGGAAGATGCCGGCCTGGCCTTGGGCCATCTGGCCGCCGCCCTCGCCGATCCAGAAATGCAGCGTCCAGTTGGAGAACAGCGCCCCGCTCTGCGGTGCAAGGCTCGATGCCGCCAGCACCAGCACCGGCACGACCGTTGTCAGCAGTCCGATGAGGACGGCGAGCGCAAAGAGCGGCCAGCGCCAGGCGCCGAGCGGAAAGCGCTTGGTGCGCCCGCCCTTGCCGGTGACGGTGATGAAGGCCTTGCGCCCGGAAACAAGCCGGTCGGAAAAGAAGAGGAACAGGGCTGATACGGCGATCAGCAGCAGGGCCAGCACGAAGCCGCGCTCGTTCTGGCCGGTCTCGATCATGCCGAAGAGGCGGGTGGAGAGCGTCTGCATGCGCACCGGCAGGCCGAGCAAGGCGGGCGCTGCGAAATTGGCGACGGCACCGGCAAAGGTGAGCGAGGCGGCAGCGACCAGCGCAGGGGTAACGACCGGCAGGATGATGCCGAAGAAGATGCGGGGGCGCTTGGCGCCGGCCATCTGCCCGGCCTCGACCAGATCGGCCCCGACCGAGCCGAGCGCGGCGGCGATGATCGTATAGGCGAGCGAATAGTAGTGCGCGATGAGCACGACGGCGGTCGGGATCAGGCCCCAGGCGAGCCAGTCTGGAATGACAAGGCCGTTGGTCTCGAAGAAGCCCGCAGAGCCGCCGAGGCGGGAATTGCGGAACAGCGTGCCCCAGGCGAGCGCGGCGGCAAAGCTCGGGATCATGTAGGGCAGCGTCGCCATGAGGCCGAGGAAGCGGCGGCCGGGCACGTCCGTCAAAACGACGAGCCAGGCGAGGAAGCCGCCGATCAGCAGGCAGCCGCTGGCCACCGAGAAGCCGAGGACCATGGTGTTGAACAGCGGCCACCACCACAGATTGGCAGAGAGACGGCTGGCGAGCACCGCCTTCCACGCCTCGATGCCCTCGGGCGTCAGCGTGGAGAGCAGGATGCGGGCGAGCGGCGCGACCACCAGGATGGCGACGATGACGACGAGCACGGCCGGCAATAGAAAGCCCGATCGGAGCAGCCGGCTGCCCGATGGCACGGAAAGCGAAGACGATGTCATGAAAACTCCTCCAAGCCTGCCGGCACGTTCTCCATGCCGGCAGGCCGCCCCATTACTGGAGCGTGATGATGAGATCGGCGATACGGCCGCGGGCGGCGGCGGTTTTCGCCGGATCGATGGTCCAGGCCTTCAGGTCGCCGAGCTTGACGGAGTCGGGATGGTCGGCGATGGACTTGCGCACCGCATAGTCGCCGGGCACGTTGAAGGGCGCGAAGCCCGGCCCGCCGGTCGGGGAATTGTCGCCGAACATGAAGTCGATGAGCAGGCGCGCTGCGGCCGGATGCGGCGCCTTGTCGGCAATGGTCAGCACAGCCGGGAAGAGGATGCCGTTGGCCGGCTCGACATTGTTGGCGACCTGCAGCGCCCAGCCTTCCTCCTCGTTGTCGCGACGGTCCGAATAGGTGCCGAAACCGACGGGCGGGTTCTTGGCGTCGACGTCGCCGATCGACTTGTTGAGCACGTCGCTGTTGGGCAGCAGGATCAGGTCGTTCTCGAAGAGCGCCTTGATGAACTGTTCCCCGGCGCCCTCGAGGCCTTCCTCGACTTCGATATCCTTGCCGTACTTGGCCTTGTAGGCCGCGGCCATCTCGTCCGGGTGCAGCGAAATCTCGGTGAGGAGATCGAGCAGTTCGCCGCGCTGGCTCGGATCGACCATCAGCACGCGGCCCTGCCATTCCGGCTCGGTGAGCTGCCAGAGATTGGTGACGGGCGAGCCGTCGGGGAAGGCCTTCTCATTGTACATCAGGACTTTGGTGGAAAGACGCTGCGTCAGGAGCGGCGTCTTGAAGCGGTCCTCCAGCTCGCCGGCGATGCGCGGCGGCACATAGTTCACGACGCGCTTTTCCTCCACCAGCTTGGAGAAGACGATGGGCGTATCGGCGATGTAGAGCACGTCGACGGCGTGAACGCCCGCCTGCTGCTCGGCCTCCACGCGGGCGATCTGCTTGGTCGAGCTCATGTCGACGCCGATGAGGTCGATGCCCGGATAGGCGTCCTCGAAGGCCTTCTCGATCTTGGCGATGCGGCTCGACAGCGAAAAGACCGTGACGCTGCCCTCCTTCTGGGCGATCGGCAGCAATTGTTCCGGCGTCAGGCTGTCAAGATCGTCCGCCAGCGCGGCGGCCGGCAGGACGAGACAGGCCGCAAGGGCGGATGCGTACAGATGTTTCAGCATGGTTTCCTCCTCCACTTTCCCTTTTTCAGTCGAAGTCGTTGAACAGCTCCGACAGCTTCTCCAGTCTTCCGATGACCTCGCGCTCATGCCGCCCCGCGATCGTCAGCACGATGCCGTTGACGATGGCAAAGGGGATGGTCGGGGTCTGGAACTCGCTGCCCGAGCGCCCGCGCGGGGCGGACAGCATGAGGTCCGCCGGCGGCTCCATCAGCGGCCCGGCAAGGTCGGAAACGAGGATGGTGCGTGCGCCGACGCCGGCGGCATGGCGCATCAGCGGCGCGTAGCTCTGCGGCTGCTTGCGGAAGGCGAGCGCCACCACCACGTCGTTGCCGTCGATGCCGACCAGCCGCTCGGCGATGTCGCGGCCGCGGCCCGCCAACGCGATCGTCGTCATGCCGAACCGGTCGAGCCGGCGTTGCAGGAAACCGGCGACGGACTGGGCATGGCCCTGGCCGAAGACGAAGACGCGGCGGGCCTCGAAGATCATGTCGGCGGCGCGGTCGATATCGGCCTGCGGCACCGAGCGAGCGAGCGTTTCCAGCGCGGCGATCTCGGCGGCGATGAGGTCGGTCAGGTAGTCGCCATGCTCCACTTTGGCGACGGAGCGGCGCATGCGGCCCGCCGCGTCCTGATCCAGCAGCACCTCGCGCTGCAATTCGGCGCGCAGGTCCGGAAAGCCCTTGTAGCCGAGCTTCTGCGCCAGCCGCGTCGCCGTCGCCTCATGCACGCTGGCGCGCTGGGAAAGCTGCGGCCCGGACAGGAACGCCGCCTCCGCGCGGTTCTCCAGCATGGCCGAAATCAGCTTCTGGTCGGCCTCCGTCAGCTTCCGGGACTTGGCCTTGATGCGATCGAGGATGGTCATGGCGCTCACACGTTTCTTTGCAGGGATTGTTCTGGCAAACCTCCTTGCAGTCAATACAATGAACGCAAGATTCCTTGCAAACTTCTGCAAGGATTTGCATGCCGTCGCAGGTGAAGGAGGACACCCCGGCGGGCCCAAGACGATACGCCCGGTTCGGTGAAATGGTTCGTTGTGGCGCAGGCCGGTTTTGACTATCAATCGTCCTGCCCGTCGAAGCAGATGGCCGACGGGATATATTGTGATCTTCAGCCACCGAGGCCTTTGATGCCGGAACGAAGGGTTTCATGCTCGACCTGATCAGGCAGTCCCTGTCGCAGTTCACGCCCGCCGAGCGCAGGATCGCCGAAGCGATCCTCGACACGCCGAGCACGGCCATCACCTGGTCGATCACCGATGCCGCGCGGATCGCCAAGGTCAGCGAGCCGTCGGTCATCCGGTTCTGCCGGCGGCTCGATTGCGACGGCTTTCCCGATTTCCGCCTCAAGCTCGCCCAGCAACTGGCCGTGCGCCAGGCGCCGGTGAGCCCGGCGGAAAACGGAGACGACCCCTTCACCGGCCTCGTCGACGACATCTTCAACCGCGCCACCGAGGCCCTGCGCGAAGCCCGGCTCGACCTCGACCTCGAATCGCTGCGCCGCGCCGTCGATCTCCTCGCCGATGCCCGGCGCATCGACGTCTACGGCTATGGCGGCTCCGGCTTTCTCGCCAGCGAGGCGCAGCACCGCCTCGCCTCGCTCGGCATGGCCAGCGTCGCCTATGCGGATCCCACCCTGCAAATGGTCTCCGCCCCGCGCCTCACCGCCAGGGACGTGCTGTTCGTGCTCTCCTTCTCCGGCCGCACCAGCTACCTGATCGCCAATATGGAGATCGCCCGGAAGGCCGGCGCGCGCATTCTATCCATCGCGCCCGGCGGTTCCGTCGTCGCTTCGCTCGCCGACGAGAACATCAATCTCAACGCCTACCGCGCCTCCGGCCATCCCCTCATCGTGCCGACGGGCCGCGCACCGATGTATGTTATGCTCGACGTGCTCTTCGCGCTGCTCGCGCGCAAATGCGACACCGACAATTCGTGAATGGAACTGACAAGGATACGGACATGGACATGGTTTTCTCTCCAGTGCTGACGGTCTGTGGGATCGAGGAGCTGCCCGGCCAGCGCGGCCGAAGCGTCACGCACGTCCTGTCCATCGTCGATCCCGATCTTCCCGAGCTGGAGGCCTTTTCCACCTATGGCGAGCATCACCGCACGACGCTGCGCTTCCACGACATCATCGCCGCCGCGCCGGAGCGCGTGATGCCCCAGCCGGATCATGTCGCCGCGATCCTCAATTTCGGCACGGATTTCCTGGCGCAGCGGGACAAGCAGGCGCAAAGCCACCTGCTCGTTCATTGCCATATGGGAATCTCGCGCTCGACCGCCGCCATGCTGACCTTGATGGCGCAGGCCAACCCGGACGAGGCCGCTGAAAGCCTCTTCGAGCGCCTCGTCGCCATCCGCCCGCAGGCCTGGCCCAACTCGCAGATGGTCGGCTTTGCCGACGAGCAACTCGGCCGCAAGGGCGACCTCACGGCTTCGCTCGCGCGCCACTATGGCCGCCAGATACAGAGCCAACCGAAGTTCACGGAATGGATGAAGACGCTCGGGCGTGAAGCCGAGCTGCAGATGGCGATCCTCGACTGATCGCCCGGGCGACGCTGCCCCGTCCTACTTCGGAAAGCCGTAACGCTCGGTGATCGCCCAGAAAAGCCGGTTTATTTCGCCGAGGGACTGGATGCTTTCGCCGATACGCCCGATTTCCCGGTCGTCGAGCTCCTCGACCTTGCCGTACTTGATCTCCTCCCGGCTGTCGAAGATGCGCATCGACTGCGTGAGGCCGCGGCCGCTGTCGGGGTCGAACGAATAGATGCAGTGATTGTACTTGTTGCGGAGCTTCGATTCTTCCGAGAGCCGGCGCGTCGCCTCGAGAATATCCCGGCGGCAGTCGGCGGGCGTCTTCTGCATCTTCGTCAGCCGTTCGACGAGATCGATGCGCGCGCGCGTCGTGTTGAGGGTGAGGAAAATGACGATTGCCGTCTCCTTGTCGACTTTCGCAAGGCCGGCAATCATGTGGATCAGGAGGCTTTCGGTGTTCGTCCACGTATAGTTGAGCTGACCCAGCAGCAGGAGAACGTCGTGGAACCTGCTAGTCGTCGGCCTTGACCGGGGGATCGCCTTCGTTGTTGTCCGTGCTGCGTGCATGGCTGGCCGCTTCCCTGCTCTTCTGTTCGAAATAAAGCGCAACGACTTCCGTGCGATTGTGCATGCCGAGCTTGGTGATGATGTTGTGGATGTGGATCTTCACCGTGTGTTCGGAAAGGCCGAGCGCGGCTGCGATGATCTTGTTCTGGTTGCCCATCGCGATCCGGACGAGAATTTCCTTTTCCCGCTTGGTCAGCTTGTCGATCGACGACTGCGCCGGCCTTGCAGGCTCCGGCGGAACATATTGCGAGAGGTTGTGCGGCTCCTGGGGCTCCGGCCAGCCTCTTTTCTCGGGCCGGTTGCCGGCCGGCGGAAAATAGGTTCCGCCCTTGAGAACGAGGCGCAGGACCGAAAGGAAGACATCCAGGTTCGTGTTCAGGCCCAGGAGACCGCGCACGATCTGCGGATCGACCGAGCCCAGATGCTCGGGGCCGACCATTTCGGCATCGTCGCCGCTCAGAAAGGCAAGGCGTGCCGCGGTGTGAATCTTTGTGAACTCGGGCCAATAGTCGTCGAGCTGCGACGCCATGCCGGACTCGACCAGGACGAGCTGTACGGGATGGTCGAATTCCTTCAAAGCCAATCTAAGATCCGAGACGGTTTTGACCGAAAGCCAGGGGAAATCGCTCTCTATCGCGGCCACCATCGCATTCGACACAGTGCCCGGGCCACAAATAAAGAGCAATGTTCGGAAAGAATTCATGTTGACCGGGGATGTATTCGTTGAACTGGCTCTCAGGTGATCCTGCAAATTGTGCGCTACGTGCATAAGTTGAGCTCCCTCGCCATTCGATCCGTTGGACTTCAGGGAAGTCGTTTCGAACTTTTTCTTGGGCGAACGGTACGCCATGGAGCAGTAGGTGGGAATAGCTCAAACGAGCTATCGGGGGTGTACAATTGGCTGAGGGAAGGCGAAACAAGGACGAAAAAAGGGAACAAACCGTGATTAAACCCGCATGCCGGGGGGAAATCGGTGGTTCCACCATCCTTACGCGGTAGGCGCATCAATCAACCTACCTCTAATGTTCCTTCCATTACCCACCCTTATCCGCCGATTTACATCTTCCCTGCCAAGTGGCCCTAAATCGAACTGTCACCTTAAAACTTCGTCCGGTTGGGGTCACAGTATGCCCGTTCCAAGGCGAGATCTCGGGTCGGGGGGCGGGAAGACGTTGGCTTAAGGTATTGCGTCGCCGCCGGATTTACCACGCCTCACCATCATGCCTCGTGGAACTGAGAGGAGGCACTCATCAGACATTGCGAAGAAAGGAACAAGCGATCGGCTGCGTGATGCGCATCCGATGGCCACAGTGAACATTTGCGACTTCAACAACCCGCAGGCGATGACTCCAAGGAGATGAATGGAGGCCACGCCGTCGCGGACAAATGTGAGGATGCAGTCATGGTAAAGCAAACTCTTTTCGATCTGTTCGACGACAGCCAGGAACAGCAGCAACAGCAGCAGGAACGGCAGCAGCAGCAGCAGCAGGAAGAGCAGGCCCAGGGACAAGGCCAAGGACAGGGCCAAGGTCAGGGCCAGCACCAGAGCAGCGAATCCTGGAACGGCAATGCCAACGGGAACGGGAACGGCAACCTGAACGGTAACGGCAACCTGAATGGCAATGGCAATCTCAACGGCAATCTCAACGTAAACGAAAACATCAGCACGACCTCAGTCGCCGTGAGCGTCGGCGTCGGGCTGGAAGACTACCTGCCGGAAGACAATGACTTCGCCGATGTCGATATGAAGGACAGCTCCATCGACGGGATGTTCAACATCCGCATCGACGACGTAATGAACGATGCCCTGACGGGCGACGGCAACGACGTCGGCAACGTCTTCAGCCAGGTCGCCAATATCCAGGACAACGACCACCTGCAAAATGCCACGGTCGGCAATTCCGGCAACTTCACCCTGACGCCGACTTCCGACGGCGGCCATGCCATCTCCTCTGACGGCATCGATGCCGGCGGCGGCGGCGGTGACGGCGGCAACGATGCCTATGCCGCCGGCGGCAATGGCGGCAGCGGCGGCGCAGCCCTTGGCGGCTTCGCGTTCGGCGGCGATGGTGCAGGCGGCGCGGCAGCAAGCACGGCCAATGCCGGTGACGGCGACGGCGGCGATTCCACCGGCGGCGACGGCGACAGCGGCAGTGCCGATTCCGGCTCGGCCAGTGGCGGCAACGGCAACGGCGGCAATGGCGGTCGTGGCGGTGACGGCCTCGGGCTCGGCCTGGGTCTCGGCCTCGGCCTCGGCGCCGGCCTTGCAATGGCTGGTGACGGTGCCAGCGGCGGCAGCAACACGGCCGGCAACGGCGGTGACGGCGGCGATGCCGGCGACTCCAACGGCGGCGATGCCTCCGACGGCGGCGACAGCGGTGCTTCCGCCGGCGGCGCGGCAACGACCCTGGCCGGCAGCCTGGGTTTGATCAATCCGCTTTTCGTCGACAACGACGCTGGCAGCGGCGGATCGACCGGAGCTGGTGGCGCCAATAATGCCGGTGACGGCGGCGATCCCGCAGGCGGTGCAGGCGGCGCAGGTGGCGCAGCTTCCGGCGCAGGTGCCGGCGGCGGGGGTGGTGATGCTCTCGGTGCAGGCCTCGGCGCAGGCTTCGGCGAAGGCACCGGCGCTGGCGCCGGTGGTGCCGGCGGGGCTGGCGGAGACGGCGCCGGCGGTGATGCCGCAAGCGGCGACGCCACGAGCGGCGATGCAACGGGCGGCGACGCCTGGGCGACCGGCGGTGCCGGTGGGGCCGCGCTCAGCGGTGCCTGGGCCGACGGCTTCGGCGGCGGCGCGGTCGGTGGCTGGGCCTTCGGCGGCAACGCCGGGAGCGGCGGCGCCGGCGGCAGCGCAACGACCGGTGACGGCGGTGCGGGTGGTGCGGGCGGCACCTGGGGTTCGAGCAACGGCGACGACGGGTTCGTCACCGGTACGAGCTCGGCCTCGACGGACGCCTCCATCGATACGAGCGCCTTCAACCAGGACATCGTCATGGGTGCGAACCTGCAGCAGAATGCAATCGATATGACGATCGTTGGCGGCAACCTGTCCAGCACCACGGTCGGCGACGACATCGACGATGGGACGTAAGACACAGCCCTCCTTCGCGTGAGTTGGCGAAGGCTACGTCAATGGACTGCGCGGGAAATCCGCGCAGTCCTCTTCATCTCTGAAGAACTTGCAGCTGAGTGAGTTGATGGCTGAGGTTCGGGGTCATGGTCATGGACAGGATCACCGAAGAAATTTCCCACTTTATCGGCCTTTTCCATACGATCGTCGAAGACGCGCGCGTGCGCGAAAGCTACACGGATTTCTCCTATCTCGTCGCGAAGGACCATGTGCCGGTGCACCCGCTCTGGCATGCGGATTTCGACGCCTCCTACGATTTGCTCGGCTTCGACCCGAACGTCCGGTACAAGGCGCCCGGCGACGTGATGCCGGTCTTGCCGCCGTCCTACGTGTTCGAAGGCCATTTTCATCCCGCCCCCGTCTTTGAGGGCGGCCACGCCCGCTTCGCCGACGTGCTGGACGAGGATCCGGCAATCCGCGTGGGGCATGCGAAGGCCATCTTCGAGATCGACCCGCCCGGATCGATCGCGAACTATATCATTCAGGCGGCATCGCTCGTCGACGACGACTACTTCAGCGTCGGCGGCAACGGACTGCGTTTCTCTCCCGAAGCTGTCGACAACGCCGACTACCTGCATAAGGCCGAAGACGTCCTTTCCGCGTCTCCGATCGGCGAGCACGAAATCCCCGGCTCCAGCGCCGAACTGATCGCCGTCATCCAGTCGATGACGGCTGAGCTGGAGGCGCTCGTCACCGCCTCCGAGGAGGTAAGCGACGACTTCGTCCTTCAGTCGGAAACCATCGCCGGCGTGTACGTCAACGGCGAACTTGTCGACGAGGCGCCGAAACTGGAGGATTTTCATAAGTTCGACAAACCGGACGACACGCCGGAGACCGAAGACGGGCCGAAATCCAATGCGGTGATCTCGCCGGACGGGTCGATCAAGATCCAGAATTCGGTGGAGGTCGAAGCCGGCGGCAACACCACGGTCAACAATGCCGTCGTGCAGAATCTCTGGGTCGGCGCCAAGGTCACGGCCGCTGTCGGCGATCACGTCGAGATCAACGCCGTCATCCAGGTCAACGCGGTCTGGGACACCGATGCGATCACCGACGCAGTGAAGACCTGGACGCAGGAAAGCCAGCCGAACGAGATATACAATATTGCCACCTTCGAGCGGACAGACCCCATCGGCGACGACGGCGCCGCGCAGACCGCGAAGGGCGGATTCCCGAGCGCATGGGCCGTCGCCGAAATCCAGGGCGACCTGATCATCACGAACTGGCTTCAGCAATACATCTTCATGTCGGACAGCGATATCGGCGTCCTGTCGTCCTCCGGCGTCACGACGAGCGTGATGGCCGGCGGCAACCTGAGCACCAATCAGGTATCGATCTTCGAGATCGGCGCGGCCTACGACCTGATCATCGTCGGCGGCTCGATCTATGACGCGAACATCATTCAGCAGACCAACATCCTCTTCGACAACGACGTCGTGGGCGCGGTCTCGAATTTCGCGACGACGGGCGCCGGCACGATCGCAAGTTCCGGCAACCTTCTATGGAACCATGCCCATATCCAGAACATCGGCAGCGCGGACCGGTTCGACACCCTGCCCTCCGCCTACCTGGACACGGCGCAGGACATGGCGGCGGGAAACATGTCGCTTTCGAACGGGGTGCTGCAGGATCCAGCCTTTGCCGGCCTTGCGGGGCTTCGCGTGCTCTACGTGCACGGCGACCTGGTGAACACGCAGTACATCAAGCAGGTCAGCATCATGGGCGACAACGACCAGATCGCGCTCGCCATGAACGCCGTCGCGCCGCAACCGGGTGCAGATTGGTCGGTTTCTACCGGCGGCAATGCGCTTATCAACAACGCCGCGATCCTCGACCTGGATTCCATCGGCAAGACCTATGTCGGCGGCGGGCAATATTCCCAGGAAACGCTGTTTCAGGCGGGACTGGTCACCGACCAGCCGGAACTCGCCGCCTGCGACCCCGATGCGCTGGTCAACGAGGCGATCGCGTTTCTCGACAATTCGATGCTCGGCGACGACGTGCAGGAGACGAGCACGCCGATCTCGTCCGGGCACGACCATTACGATCAGGGCGACGGGCTGCAACACATGCTTGGATAGAGGGGAAGCACATGGCCGAAATAGGAAGGCGGGCAGAGCTTTCGCCGGCCCGGGATACGGGAGCCGGTCGGCAGCCTGAGAGCGATGACACCTACATGAGACTGGAGCGGGCCGTGGAAGAATGCGTGAAACTGTCGTCCACGAGCACTTTCTCTACATCCGCAAGGCCAGGTCCGGCCCCCAATCCCCAGAAAACCCAGCCAACGCCGCCCGAACAGGTCGTCGTCGCCGATGTCGTCGACATACCGCGCAGCGCGAAGACGGCTGATCCCATCCGCGAAGCCCGCGCCAGGCCAACGGGACGCGACACCCCCCAGGCCAAGGGGCCTGAAGGGATGATCACCATCGACGGCAATACCGGTCCGCTGCGAACCGAGGCCCGGGACTCCGACAAGAAGATGCCGGGCGATACCGGCGGCGGATCCGGGTCGGGAACGGGCGGCGGCACGTTTCACAAACGCCTTCCGCCGGTGGATTTTTCCGCCAGCCTGCGGGCCGGGGTCAAGGCGGTCCGGTTCAACCTGTCGATCGTGATGCTGTTCACCATCGCCAGCAATATCCTCGTTCTGGCCATTCCGGTCTATCTCTTCCAGATATCGGACCGGGTGCTGACCAGCCGCTCCCTCGATACGCTCGTGATGCTGACCATCGTCATCGTCATGGCCGTCATCCTTCAGGCCGCCTTCGATGCCCTGCGCCGCTTCATCCTCATGCGAACCGCCGTGGAAGTGGCCGCCCAGCTCGGGGCGCCCATCCTGAGCGCGGCGGCCCGCGCCTCGCTTCACAGCAACGGACGGGAGTACCAGGTCCTCAACGATCTTCAGCAGGTCCGCTCTTTCCTCGTCTCGCGCACCCTGCTGTCCTTCCTCGATGCGCCGATCGCCCCGCTTTTCGTGCTGGCCGTCTTCCTGATCCATCCCCATCTCGGCTTGATCGTCGTGGTCACGG
Source organism: Shinella zoogloeoides (assembly GCF_030733845.1). Classification (NCBI taxonomy): domain Bacteria; kingdom Pseudomonadati; phylum Pseudomonadota; class Alphaproteobacteria; order Hyphomicrobiales; family Rhizobiaceae; genus Shinella; species Shinella zoogloeoides. The sequence goes on along the minus strand of NZ_CP132312.1, from coordinate 448,905 downwards.
CCCTGTTGCTGCTGGCCTTCACGCTGTTCAACCAGCGCGTCACGGCAGAACCCTTTGCCGAAGCAAACAGGGACCAGGTGAAGGCCAATCTCCACCTGGAATCCATGTCGCGCAATTCGCAGATCATCAATGCACTGGCGATGATTCCGGAGACCGTGCAGATCTGGGGCAAGGATACGGCCTCCTCGCTCAAGTCGCAGGTCATCGCGCAGGATCGCAACATCGCGATCGCGGCCATTTCCAAGGCCTTCCGCCTGATGACGCAGATCGGCATGCTCGGCTGGGGCGCCTATCTTGCGATCGAGGGGCAGATGACGGGCGGCATGGTCATTGCCGCATCCATCGTCGCCGGCCGCGCGCTCGCGCCGATCGAGGGCGCGATCGAGGGCTGGAACCAGTACAGCCAGTCGCGCGCCGCCTATGGCCGGATATCCGCCCTCCTGAAATCGTCCCCGTTCAATTTCGAGCGCCTCAACCTGCCGAAGCCGCAGGGCAAGCTCGATGTCGAACGGCTGCTCTATGTGCCGCAGGGCACCAAGCGCGTCGTGCTCAACGGCATCTCCTTCTCGCTGCAGCCCGGCGATTCGCTCGCCATCATCGGGAACTCGGGGGCCGGGAAGACCACGCTCGGCAAGATGCTGGTCGGCTCCATCCTGCCGACCTCGGGGAATGTGCGGCTGGATCTCATGGACATCCGCAACTGGGACCAGCGGCAGTTCGGCGAAAACATCGGCTACCTTCCGCAGGACGTCCAGCTCTTTCCCGGCACGATCAAGGCCAATATCGCAAGGATGCGCACGGACGCCTCGGACGAGCAGATATACCGCGCGGCCATGCTGGCGGATGTCCACGAGATGATCGCGAACCTTCCGCACGGCTATGAAACGGTGGTCGCGGCGGACGGCGCTCCGCTTTCCGGCGGGCAGAAGCAGCGGATCGCGCTTGCCCGCGCATTCTTCGGCGATCCCCGCCTGGTCATCCTGGACGAGCCGAATTCGAACCTCGACAATGCCGGCGACGCCGCGCTTCTGCGGGCGCTCCGGCACGCCAAGGAGAACAAGATCACCGTCGCCACGATCACGCAGCGCCCGACATTGCTGAGCACCGTCGACAAGATCCTGCTGCTGGTCAACGGAACCGTCGCCCTGTTCGGCATGCGCACGGACGTGCTCAGCGCCATCGAGGCGCGCGGCATCAGCATCGATACCGGCTCGTTCGGCCATCAGTTGGAATAGGAACCAGATCATGACCGACACTGCCAGATTGCATGATATCGAGTGGTATTCGGAGGTCCCGCGGGCGATCTGGAAACAGACGGTCGCCGGAATGGTGCTGGCGGGCGTCGCCTTCGGCGGGTTCGGCACCTGGGCCGCGACGGCGCCGCTGGCCGCCGCGGTGATCGCCCAGGGCAGCTTCGTGGCGACCGGCCGCAACAAGATCGTCCAGCATTTCGAGGGCGGCATCATAAAGGAGCTGATCGTCAAGGAAGGCGACCAGGTGGTGAAGAACCAGCCGGTCGTGCGCCTCGACGAGACGGCCGCGCTTTCCAGGAAACGCGAGATCTTCCTCCGCCGTGTCCGGCTGGAGGTGACGGCGGCGCGTCTTTCCGCGCAGTCCGAGAACGCGGAGATTATGACCGTCCCGGATTTCGTCGCCGAGTTCAAGCACGATCCTGACGTCGCCGAGATCGTTTTGACGCAGCAGCTCAACTTCAAGGCACAGCGCATCAAGCTCTCCACGGAAATCTCGCTCCTCAAGCAGAATGCAAAGGCGCTGGAATTCCGCGGCGACGGGTACACCAACCAGAAGGAGGCCATCGCTCGGCAGGTCGAATTGCTCAAGGAGGAATATGCGAGCAAGCGCAAGCTGCTGACCAAAGGCCTGTTGCGCGCGACCGAAGTTAGGACGCTGCAACGCGCGATCGTCGACGCGGAAGGGCAGATCGGGCGGCTGGAAGCCGAAATAGCTGAAACCGGAGCCCAACTGCTCAAGGAACAGCGCGAGGTGGCCCAGGCTGAGGACAACTACCGGGAGGATGCGCTCGACCGGCTGCAATCGATCCAGGGCGACCGGGACGCCGCGCGTGAACAGTCACGCGAGGCTGACGACGTCCTGCGCCGCGCCACCATCCTCGCCCCGGTGTCCGGTACGGTCGTGAGGACCTACTACCACACGACCGGCGGGGTGATCGAAAGCGGCAAGGGCATCATGGAGATATTGCCGGCGGGCGTGCCGCTCATCATCGAGGCGAAGATCTCGCGCAACGAGATCGACAACGTCAAGATCGGCCAGATGGCAAGCGTCCGTCTCGTCGCACTGAACCAGCGCACCACGCCCGTTCTTACGGGCTCGGTGTTCTACGTCTCGGCCGACGCGCTGGAAGACAGCAAGGCGGGCCTGACGACCCATGACGTCTACATCGCGCGGATCAACGTTTCGGCCGAGGAGCTCGGACGCGTCAGGGGGTTCTCTCCGCATCCCGGAATGCCGGTTGAAGCCATGATACAGACGCATGAACGAACCTTCCTGAGCTATATCGTAAAGCCGATCACCGACAGCATGTCACGCGCCTTCACCGAACGCTGACAACGCCTTTGGGATACAGCCACCCGGCCCGGACCGGGTGGCTCTTCCGACGGCAAAAAGCGCTGTTCAGAAAACGGGCTCTTCAGCGGTCCGCAAACCATTGCGGCTGAAGGCTCGGCAGGCGCTGGGTTACTTCGACTTCCAGCTGATCGAGGAAGCGATAGCGGCCCCGATACAGGGATCGCTTGTTGGGCTTGATGTCCGCTTCGTCCCGACGTTCGGCGGCCAAGGGCAGGAAATAGAAATAGGGATTATCCAGCACACCGCCGCGATCCTGCCATATGGCATCGTAATCCTGCGCCGTGGCGGTTTTCCCGCCAAAGAACGGATGACGGTCATAGCGCTCGCTGTCGCGCACGCCGAGCAGCCGCTTCACCTCCCAGTGGCGGCAGAGGATCCGGCAGAGTTCGATCAACAGGTCCCGCGGACGAAGGCCATGCGCCGCCTTGGTCAATTGGCGATAAAGCTCCATGGCGTCACTGGTGCTGCGGCCCTGGACCGACCCGATCAGGCAATAGATGCCCATGCTCATGGGGGCCTCCATGAAGGAGAAGGCCAATGAATAGGCGCGAAAATCGTCGACGAACAGGCTGAGCGTGAGGCCGCCTTCGCGAATAAGCCAGAGCGGCTGGTCTATGACGATACGCAGGCCGGGGAAAACCTCATCCAGTGTGGCAAGCACCAGCCTTTCGTCGACTGCGAAGGGAAAGGGACCCTCCAACCCGCCGATGATCCGATAATGATCGCTGATGCAGTGCAACCGTTCCTCGACGCTCCAGCTTGCACACAGATAAGGCCAAAGCAGCGGACCGATCACGGTCTCCGGGCGTTCGCGCGCAATGCGTTGCAACGCCGGCGGCCCCTGGCGAAAAAGAGCCCCGACCTGCGGAGCATGACAAAGGGTAGCGAACAGAAGCCGCACCCGCAATTTGAGATGCCCCATATTCTGCCGGAAGGCGATGCGCGTCAGCGCCCGGCTGACCAGCCCGACCATCCAGACGAAGGACACAACCTTGGTCCAGAAACCAGGGACACTGCCAAGAGCGGGCGGCTGGCTTTGATATCCCGCAGCGACGGCAGGTTCCAGGCTCTCGTCGCTGCTTTCTTCCAAAACGTGAAACGTACCAGTCATCGCAACGACGCCACCTTGCAAAACAACGGGAACAGGGCGCAAGATCGACGGCGAGGTCACGAACCGGTTTTCCGGTTCCGACCGCTCCAACGACCCCACGCACAGGTTTCAGGGACCTTTCTGAAAATCACCGCTCACCGAAGGAAGGCATCCCCCAGTCCGTAAAGGCTTTCCAGCGCGTGGGAAAATAGACTTCCCAATACATATCCCACGGGCCATAATAACAGAATTGCGGCTTCGAAGAAGAGGCTATTTAGCCCATATCGTCTATTTAGGTATAGGATCATCGGTACAGTCGGCAATGCATGCAGGGCAATCGCCCACAACGCACCGTTGAACCCGAAAAGCCAATAACAAACAGGAACGATTGTAAAAAGGCATATTGCCTTGACGATATTTAGAAAACTCAGGTAACGGACTTCGTCCAACGCGATGTAAACCAATGAAAATACTGTAAATCTTGAAACCAACAATCCACAGGACAATATCTGAAGAATGATTGCGGCCCCGGAATATCGATCGTCATAGAGAACATCGATAATCGCCTCACCTGATCCATAGAGGAGACCGGCGCCACCGACGAAGAACATGTCGAACGGCAAACGGAACTTGTAATAGACGCTGCGCAGCATTTCCGGACGTTCGCGCGTCACCTTGCTGAGCGTCGGCGAGGCCACGGAGGTAAACAGGCGGCCGCCAGCGCCCTCGAGGATCGCGACGAGGCTGTAGGCAAGGACGTAGAGACCGAGCGAGGCCTGGCTGATCCAGCCCGCAAGCAACACGCGGTCGCCATTGGACGCGAACACCGAAAAGGTCGACGACAGCATGATCCAACGGCCGAACCGCAGGAGTTCCCCGGTCGCCTTCGGCTCAAGACGGAAACGGTTGGCGTAGCCCGAAATATGCGTGTGGCTGAGGATGGTGAGGACGAGCGAGGAGACCAGCGCGGACGCGACGAAAGACCAGATCGAGCGGGTCAGCCACGCCAGCGCGATCGCGACGATGAGGCCCACGATCTGCGAAAGCATCTCGATGGCCGTCACGCGCCCGAGATCGAGATGGCGGGCGCAGGAGATGAGCTTCGTCGACTGGAAGCCGCCGATGACGGAGGTGAAGGCCACGGTGATGATGATCGAGGGTAGCTCTGTCGATGTATAGACGGACCCGGCCGCGAAGGCCCCCAGCCGGTTCGCCTCGGCGAAGGCAAGCGCAACGGCGATGCAGATAAACCAGATCAGGAAGCCGCGGATCGCCTGCAGCGTCCAGGCCGTATCGAGGAAATCGCGGGAGTCGCCGCTCTTGCTCTGAATGACCGCCTGCCGCAGCCCGATGTCGGACAGCATGAAGATGATGATCTGCACCATGGTCGCGACGGCCATAAGGCCGAACATTTCGGGCACGAGCAGCCGCGTCAGGATGAGATTGCTGAAAATCCGCAGGAACTGGGAGGCGATATAGCCGCCCATGGACCAGCTTGCCGCCTGAAGAATCGGACCCCGAAAACCTCCTCGAGCGGGCGCGGCCGGCGGCTCTTCGGCCACGGAGGCCGGGCTGGAGACGTCAGACTGTTCCCGTGCCTCGTCGCTTGAGGAGTGCTTATCGGCGCCCGTGGTGGAACGTATGACAGACGCCAATCCCTCTCTCCCTATTCCTCATCTACGCGTCCCTTCGCGGGCGGGCGCCATCTCGATGCTCAGGCAGGCTCGCCAAGTCTTCTCGACCGGGCACGAACCTGCGTTTCGCATCCGGCCCCTTCGCCGGGCTCGATACCGGGGACAGGCATTGTCGTTCTGACGCTCGTGGCTATCTTCTCCGCAAGCACCCGCACGTAGGGCTCCAGGACCATGCTGTCGTGGTCGCCGGGAACCTCGTGCACGCTGAGGCTCGGGACATGCGGCGTCCAGCCGTTGTCGGCGAGCAGAATGTTACGGTTCTGCTGCAGGCAGCGCCCGCCGGTGAGGCGGTAATGCACCGCCGGCTTCGGCCGCAGGAGGGTGACCTCCCCGCCATATGGCTTCAGCTCGTAGCAGCGCAGCGCCCGCAGGAACGCGCTTTCGATCCTGCTGTTGTTGAACTGCTCGGGCGCGACATCGCGGGCCTCCGCCAGGCGTTTTTCCCGCTTCTCCGTTTCCCAGCGCCGACGATCGTTCAGCCAGTTGCGGACGAACGCCCCCCTGTGGCGACGTATGTCCTGCAGCTTCATCAGCACGCGGTCGTGCAGATGGAGGGGCGGCTGTGTCGGCAGGGGCGTATCCAGCATTACCAGATGGGAGACTTCTTCTCCCTGCGCCACCAGTTGCTGGGCGATCTCATAGGCGACGATGCCGCCGCCGGAATAGCCCGCCAGGAGATAGGGACCTGCCGGCTGCACGGTCCGGATTTCGGCGATGTAGTCGCGCGCCATCTCCTCGAAGGTTTCATGCGGCTCGTGGTCCCCGTAGAGCCCCCGCGCCTGCAAGCCATAGACCGGCCGGTCGGCACCGAGCGTCAACGCCAGATGCCGCAGATTGAGCACGTTGCCGAACATGCCGGCGCAGACGAACAGCGGAATGCCCACCCTGTTCTTGCCCGGATGCATGAGAACGAGATGGGTGAGCGTGCTCTTGGTGGGCGCCGCTTCGCGCACCTCCGAATCCGCCGCGTCCGTTTCTCCTGCCCCCGGCTTCTGCGCCAGAATGAGATCGGCGCACTGGGCAATGGTCGGCGCTTCGAACAGCACGGAAATCGGAAAGTCGATGCCGTACTGCCCCTTGATCATGCGGAAAAGCCGAACGGCAATCAGCGAGTGGCCGCCCATGTCGAAGAAGCTGTCATGGATGCCGATCTGTCCGACGCCGAGCAACTCCCGCCAATAGCCGGCAAGCGTCTCCTCGACCGGGTTGCGCGGCGCGACATACTCGCTTTCCAGTTCGGGGCGCTCGAAGCCGATGCTTGGCGCGGAAAGCTGCTCCTCGGCCTGCCTTGCGCGGGCGCAGAGCGTTTCTAGGCCGATCGAGCTGAGAATCGGCTGCACTTCGCGCGTGCCGAGCGCCCGCACCAGCGCCTCGAAGCCCTCGGCGGGCAGAATGCCCTGCCGCACCATGGCCTCCAGCTTCAAAAGGGCGGGCGACGGCGGTGGCCGCCGCACCGGGTCCTCCGGCGAACGGATGTCCGCCAGTGATGACGGCTCGGCGAAACTCAGGTCGTGGCCGAGACGGCGGATGACGAAGTTCTTGATGTCGATCAGGATTTCGCCATCCGGCGCGACGATGGTGACGTCGAACGCGGCATAATCACTGCCGAAATCGCTGCTGTCGGCAAGCCGGACCCAGCTCAGGATGCGGGTCGGGAGCGGCTTGGCAACCACGATATGCCCATAGGTGGCGGGCGCCCACAGCACGGACGCCGGATCGTAGTCCGCGATCAGGCCCATCGCAAAGCCGGTCGCAAGATCGAGCAGCGCGGGGTGGATGAGGACGCCGGCCTCGTTGTCGCCCTTGAAGGCGGCCGCCAGCTGCAGCTCGGCCAAAGCTTCCCCGCGCCCGTAGGCGATGGATTTCAACACGCCCCAGCGCGGCCCGAAACGGATGTGATCTTCCTGCGCGGCGCGCAGGCTGCCCCCTGCCTCGGCCATTTGCCAGGTACCACAGCGCGCCATAACCGGAGCGATGTCCCGAACGCGGTGGGTGCCGTCCGGGCTCGCCTTCACCTCCGCCTCGACATATTTCTCGAATCCGCCGCCCTCGCGCGCCGCCGTCAGGAGGACGCGATATCCTTCGGGAAGCTGCACATAGCGCAGCCGGATCGTCCGGGTCTCGCCGTCGTTCACGACGAGCGGGCGCAGAAAGACCAGATCCTTGATCTCCAGCGCGCCGGGCAGGTCGTATTCCCGCGCGGCCTGCGCGATAAGATCGACATAGGCCGCGCCGGGCATGACAGACTGGCCGGAAACGAGCCGGTGTTCGTCCAGTACCCAATGGGTCCCCGGACCGACCACGGCTTCCAGCCACGGCACGCCGTCCGCATCCTCCACCCAGTGCTGGAAGAACGGTCCCTTCGCCGCGCCGGATACCGGCAGGGCGGCACCTGCGGCAGGCGCCGCATGCGACGCGCGCGCGGCGATCCCCACCTCGTTCCAGATGCCCCAGTGAACGGCGACCGTCCGCCGGTCCGTCCTGTGCGCCCGGCTTTCGGCATAGGCATTGAGATAGGTATTGGCGGCGACATAGTCCGCCTGCCCGGCCGGCGCGATATCGGTACTGGTCGAGGAAAACAGGATGACGAAATCCAGGGCGACCTTTTCGAAGGCCGCATCCAGGACCGTCGTGCCGAGCGCCTTGGGCGCCAGCACGCGCTCGATGCGGTCCTCGGACTTGGACTGCATGAGGTCGTCGTCCACCATGCCGGCGGCGTGGAAGACACCGTTGATTTCGCCGAACCGCGCCAGCGCCTTTTCGACGACGTCCTCCATATCCTGCGGATTGGTGACGTCGCCCGTGAGGTAGAGGACCTGCGCACCCTTCGCCTCCAGCCGGCGGATGACGGAGGTCGCGCGGCGCACAGCGTCGTAGCCATGCAGAAGATCATAGGCCTGCCATTCGCCGCGCGGCGGAAGACGGGTGCGTCCGACGAGCACGAGCCTTGCCTTGAAGCGCTCCGCCAGTTCATTCTCCATGACGAAGGCGAGGTCGCCGAGGCCGCCCGTGAAGAGATAGACGCCCTTCTCCCGGAACATCGCCTCGCCGCCGGCGCCATCCTGCAATGGCAGCCTGTCATGGACGCGCAGCCAGCGGCGATCCTTGCGATAGGCAATCACTTCCGATGCCGGCACTGCTAGCAGGTCGTCCCAAAGGGTTTCGGCAAGCGGTCGGCCGTTCCGGTCCGGCCGGTCGCGGCGCTTATTTCTCCATCGGTCGATGAAGGACTGCCTTTCGGCGGGCTTGTCCAGTTCGGCATCGACGAACCTGACCGTCACGCCCGGCATCTCCCTGGGCATGACGAGGCCGGGGCCGAGCACGGTGGCCTTTTCGGGATAGGCAAGCCCCTCGTCCGCCACGCGCTGCATGCCGTTGGTCACGACGGTGACATGCAGGTCGTCGGCCGTCGCGACGCCACCCAGCGCCTGCGCGAGATGCAGCAGACTGTAGAAGCCGCATTCCTGATTGCGGTGGAAGAAGTTCGAGCCGGGACGGAAGCTTTCCGTTTCCGTCAGCAGCCACATATGGACGATGCGGCTCGGCAGGGCGCCATCGGCCGCCAGCCCGGAGAAGAGCGCATCGTAACCCGCCCTTCCCGCTTCCGCGCACAGCACGTAATGATCGGCATCACGCCGGAAAAAGGCGTCGCCGAGGGAAACCGTGACGGCGCGATGCCCAAGCCCGCGCAGCCGCTCGGCCAGTTGCGCACCGACGCCGGCTTCGTCGAGGAAGAACAGCCATGTGCGGATCGTCGCCTCGGCCCCGCTGACATAGTCGGCAAGCGCCTGTTTCCAGGCCGGCCGGTAGCCCCAGCGGGTCATGTCCGCTTCCTTGATGACGGGCTTTTCGTCCGCATCCTGCGACCCCGTGCTTGCGGTCCTTTCGATGAAGTAGCGCCGGTGCTGGAACGGATAGGTCGGCAGCGTCACCAGATTGGGCTTGTGCCTTTCGATGAGGCGGGACACCGCGGCGGGAAGGCCCGTCGCCCAGGCACGCCCGAGCGCGCAGGTGAAATGCTGCCGGTCGTCGCAGTCTTCATCCGGGTGCGGCAGGCTGTTGATGATCCGGTTCGTTTCGATGCTGCCCTGCGCCTTGGCGAGCGAGGAGAGTACGCGTCCCGGCCCCACCTCGATATAGATGTGTCCCGCCCTTTGCCCGAGCGTTTCCATGCCCTTGGCAAACAGCACCGTCGAGCGCAGGTGAAGCGCCCAATAGGAGGGATCGGTGGCCTCTGCCGCCGTCAGCCAGCCGCCGCTGCGGTTGGAAATGATCGGGATGGCCGGCGCATGCAGGGAAATGCTGCGCAGGAAGGCCTCGAAGCGCGGCAGGATCGTATCCAGCATGCGCGAATGCGCCGCGATATCGATGGGGATGCGGGACGCCTCCACGCCGCGTTTTTCAAGGCTGGCACGGAAAGCTTCCAGATCGCCGTTGCGGCCCGACACGACGCAAAGGCCCGGGGCGTTCACGGATGCGACGTCGAGTTCGGGCGGCAGCAGCGCCAGCAGGCTTTCATGGTCCATCGGAACGCTGAGCATCCCGCCCGGTTCGATGCTGTCGAAAAGCTCGCCGCGGAGGCGCACCAGCCGCACGGCATCGCGCAAGCTCATCACGCCGGCGACGCAGGCCGCCGCGTTCTCCCCCATCGAATGGCCGTGAAGGGCGACCGGCGCGACGCCCCAGGACATCCACAGGCGGGCGAGCGCGATTTCGAGGATCAGGATCGCGGGCAATTGCACCGAGGGCTGTTGAAAGGCCTTGGCAGCGTCCGCACCGCCCGCGCCGAGCCAGACGGAACGGATTTCCTCCGCCGCTTCGGGCGGAAGATAGGACAGCCCCTCGTCGATGGTGGCACGGAAGGCGGCGTCCCCCTGATAGAGGCATCGGGCCATGCCCGTGTGCTGGGCGCCACCGCCGGGGAACAGGAAGACCGCACCCGCATTGGCTTCGACCGGCGAATGCACGAAGGCGCGCTTGGATTTAGGATCGGAAAGGATTGCGATCGCCTCCTCCCGGTTGCCGGCCGCCAGCACCATGCGATGCTCGAAATGCCGGCGGCCGGAAAACAGCGTGTGGGCGACATCGCCGAGCGCGATATCCGGCTCGTCCGAAAGCCTCGTGGCCAATTGCCCGGCAGCCTGTTCCACCGCCTTGCGCTGGCGGGCGGAGAGAAACAGCAGCAGCGGTTCTTCCGCCGCCGCCCGGCGGATCTGGCGAGCGGGCGCCTGTTCCAGGATGATATGGGCATTGGTGCCGCCGACGCCGAGCGAATTGACCGCCGCCCGCCGCGGACCGCTCCCGGCGGGCCATTCGGTCAGCCTGTCGGCCACCAGGAAAGGGCTGGCCTCGAAATCGATGGCCGGAATGGGTTTTTCGAAACCCAGCGTGGGCGGGATTTCCCCATGCTTGAGCGCCAGCGCCGCCTTGATCAGGCCGACCACGCCGGCCGCCGTATCGAGATGCCCGATATTGGTCTTGACGGAGCCGACACGGCAGAAACCGGTCCGTTTCGTGCTCTGCCGGAAAGCCTCCGTCAGGGCCTGGATCTCGATCGGATCGCCGATGGCCGTGCCGGTGCCGTGGCATTCGACATACTGGATGGAATCCGCCGAAATACCGCCGAGCGCCTGCGCCTCGATGATCGCCTCCGCCTGTCCCGTCACGCTCGGCGCCAGATAGCCGGCCTTGTTGCCGCCGTCGTTGTTGATCGCCGAACTCTTGATGACCGCATGGATGACGTCGCCGTCGGCGAGCGCATCCGCCAGACGCCGCAGGACGACGATGCCGACGCCGCTGCCGAACACGGTTCCGGCGGCGCGATGGTCGAAGGCGCGGCAATGGCCATCGGGCGAAAGAATCTCACCCTCCTGGTAGAGATAGCCTCTGGCATGCGGGAACTCGACGGTCACACCGCCCGCCAGCGCCATGTCGCATTCGCCGTTCAGCAGGCTCTGGCTGGCGTAATGGATGGCGACGAGCGATGTGGAGCAGGCCGTCTGGACGTTGACGCTCGGGCCGCGCAGGTTGAACGTGAAGGACGCGCGCGTCGCCAGGAAGTCCTTGTCGTTGCCGGTATGGCGCAGCAGGAACATGCCGACCTGGTCGACGAGCTGGCGGTTGCTGCAGACGTTGAAATAAAAGTAGCTGCCCATGCCGCAGCCGGCAAAGACGCCGACGGGGCCGTTGCTCCTGTCCGGCGTCCGGTTGGCATCCTCCATCGCCTCCCAGGCGCATTCGAGGAATTGGCGGTGCTGCGGGTCCATGATCGCGGCTTCCTTCGGGCTGAGACCGAAGAAATCGGCGTCGAACTGGTCCATGTCGGGCAGGTCCGCCGTGCGGCGCACATAGTTCGGATGATGGATGCGGTCCGGCGCCTCGCCCGCCTGGGCAAGCTCGTCCGGTGTAAGGCTGCGGATGGATTCCACGCCATCGCGCAGATTGCGCCAGAATTCCCCGACATTGCGGGCTCCCGGCACACGCAACGCCATGCCGACGACCGCGATGTCGCTGATGGTATCCTGACCTGAACTGTCCAGCATGTTACTCGACCGCCGAACTGCCGCGGGTATTCTTGATGAACCACCGCCAGCTTGCGGCCCCCTCTTTCGTGACCGGATTCATAGAAAACCTGTGCGGCAGGAGACCTGCTGCAGTCTTCGATTGTGACCTGCAACTGCACAAGCACAATTACGTCTTTCGGTCAGCGGGCGGGGTGCGTGCTACTCCCAAAGAAAGGGGGGGCGTATCGCTCTCCTCCCATCCTCTTGGCGGGCTAAACCTTATGCGCAGGGTCGTGCATGTTGATCTTTCCACCGTCGGAAGATTTCATCGAAACGATCATGTTTCAGGCTTTGGATGGTGACAGAGATGACAAAGCTGACCTGCGCCGTGATCGGCGACGAGTTGCTGCTGGCGCAATGCGCGCAAACCCTCCTTTCTCGCGGGCACGCCATCGCGGTGGTCGTGACCGCCAGCCCGAGGGTCCGCCAATGGGCGACGGAAAAGGCGATCCCCACCATCGAGCCCGGCAGCGATCTTGCCGACCGCCTTGGCCCATTCCAGTATGACTGGCTTTTCAGCATCGCCAACCTGCGGCTCGTGCCCGAAGCCGTCTGGCGCAAGGCGCGCTGCGGAGCGGTCAATTTCCACGACGGCCCGTTGCCGGAGCTTGCAGGTCTCAACACGCCGAGCTGGGCGATCCTCAAGGGTGCGACAAGCCATGGCGTCCGCTGGCACGCCATCACCGCCGGCATCGACGAGGGGGACATATACGCCTCGCAGGAATTCGACATCGGCCCCGACGAGACGGCGCTGACGCTCAACACGAAATGCTTCGAGGCCGGCATTGCGACCTTCAACACCATGCTCGCCGATCTCGAACATGGCATGCCGGCCCCGCGCCGGCAGGACACCGCCGGGCGCGCCTATTTCGGGCGGCACGACCGCCCCTCTCCGCTCCTGCGCCTCGACCGGCCGGCCGAAGAGCTTTCCCGCCTCGTGCGGGCGCTCGACTTCGGCCCGGGCTACATCAACCGGCTGGTGCTCCCCAAGCTACGCGCCGGGGCGGACCTGTTCACGATCACGCGGCTGCGGGTTCTCGACGCCTGCGCCGAGGCACCGGGAACGGTCATCTCGACCGGCGCGGACGAGGCGGTTATCGCGACGGCGGACAAGGCCATTTCACTAGAAGGCAGGCTTCGCAGGGGGAACGACATCGTCTCGCTCTCCTCCGTCGTCGCTCCGGGCATGAGGCTTCCGATCCCCGACGAAGCCGAGGTCGAGGCCCTGACCGCCGCCATCGCCATCGTGGTGCCGCATGAGGCCGCTCTCCGGCGGTCGCTGGAGACCCCAGAGGATGTCGACCTCAACGACGTGAAGGCACACGATCCGGCCGTCGCGCCGCAAATCCGCAGCATGCCCCTGCCCTTGCCGGCGGGAATGGACACGGCAGCGCGCACCGCACTGCTCGCCGCGCTGCTCGTTCGGCTGACGGGACAGAAAAAATTCGATCTCGCCTATACCAGCGACGAAATCCTCGACCTCTGCGCCCGACATCCCGGCCATTTCGCTGGCTCCACACCCTTGCGCGTCGAGGCCGCCGAGGGCGTTATGGTCGCCGACTTCAAGAATGCCGTGCAGGATGCCCTCGACAAGGCGAGGACGCGGAAAACCTGTCTCGGCGACATCGTGGAACGTTATCCGCACCTGCGGGAGCCGCGCCTTTCCGTCGGCATCATGGATGGTGAAAGTGCCAATGGCAGCGAGCCACTGGGCACATGCGCCCTCGTCTTCCACTTCGGCGCGGAAGGCAGCCGACTTGTCTATGACGCCACCCGTCTCAGCGAAGAGCGGGTAGCGGCCCTTGCGCGGCGTCTCGGCGTTCTCGCCGCACATTTCGACGAGGGCTCCACGCAAATAGCCGAACTGCCGCTTCTGTCATCGGAAGAACGGCAGAAAATCCTCTACGACTGGAACAGCACGGACTGCACCTATGAGCGCACCGCCTGCGTGCATGGCCTGATCGAACGGCAGGTCGATCGCATGCCCGAGGCGGCCGCCCTCTGCTTCGGTGACCGCTCCCTGACCTATCGCGAAATGGATGAACGGGCGAACCGCATCGCCCATGCGCTCATCGCGCGCGGCGTAGGGCCGGATGTCCCGGTAGGGCTGCACCTGCCGCGCTCACCCGATCTCGTGATCGGCGCGCTGGCGATCCAGAAGGCGGGCGGGGCCTATGTGCCGCTCGATCCCGATTTCCCCGCGGACCGGCTCGCCTTCATGGTCAAGGATTCCGGCGCGAAGATCGTGCTGACCGAGCGCAGCCATGCCGGTTTCGCGGCGCTTTCCGGCGTGGATACGCTCTGCATCGAGGACGTGCTGGCAAGCGAGCGGCGGACAGAGCGTCCCGCGGGCGGCGCGGCGCCGGAGAACCTTGCCTATGTGATCTACACGTCCGGCTCGACGGGCCTGCCGAAGGGCGTGATGGTCGAGCATCGCAACGTCGTCAATTTCTTCGCCGGTATGGACGAGCGCATCGCGCGTGGCGGCGATCGTCAGGACGTATGGCTGGCGGTAACCAGCCTCTCCTTCGACATCTCGGTCCTGGAACTCTTCTGGACGCTGGCGCGGGGCTTCAAGGTGGTCGTCCACGTCAACGAGGCAAGCCGCGGCAAGGCGGCGCGCTCGCCCCGCACCGCCGCCGGCAGGCCCATGGACTTTGGCCTGTTCTACTGGGGCAACGACGCGGGTGCGGGCCCGGCGAAATATCGCCTGCTGCTCGAAGGCGCGAAGTTCGCCGACCGCAACGGCTTGCAGTCCGTCTGGACGCCCGAGCGGCATTTCCACGCCTTCGGCGGCCCCTATCCGAACCCTTCCGTCACCGGCGCGGCCGTGGCCGCCGTGACGAGCAACCTTTCGATCCGCGCCGGCAGCTGCGTCCTGCCGCTGCATCATCCCTTGCGCGTCGCCGAGGAATGGGCGGTCATCGACAATATCAGCAACGGCCGCGTCGCCCTTGCCTTCGCCTCCGGCTGGATGCCCGAGGATTTCGTGTTGCGCCCCGAAAACGCCCCGCCGCACAACAAGGCGAGCATGATCCGCGACATAGAAACGGTGCGCAAATTGTGGCGCGGCGAAAGTGTCGATTTCGATTTCGGCACCGGCCAGGTCGGCGTCGTCACCCAGCCGCG
Organism: Shinella zoogloeoides; assembly: GCF_030733845.1. Lineage (NCBI taxonomy): Bacteria > Pseudomonadati > Pseudomonadota > Alphaproteobacteria > Hyphomicrobiales > Rhizobiaceae > Shinella > Shinella zoogloeoides. Next base: position 433,822 of record NZ_CP132312.1, on the reverse strand, counting down.
TCCCGTCCAGAAGGAATTGCCGATCTGGCTGACGACGGCGGGCAATCCGGAAACCTATCGGGAAGCCGCCCGCCTAGGCGCCAATGTCCTGACGCATCTTCTCGGCCAGTCCATCGACGAGCTGGCGGACAAGATCCGCATCTACCGTGAAACGCTCGTCGAGGTCGGGCGCAACCCGGCGAACCATAGCGTCACCGTCATGCTGCACACGCTTCTCGGGGATGACCGGGAGGAGGTGCGCGAACTGGCGCGCGAGCCGATGAAGGACTACCTGCGCAGCGCCGCCGCGCTCATCAAGCAATATGCCTGGGCCTTCCCCGCCTTCAAGAAGCCGCAGGGCGTTTCCCAGCCGATGGACATCGACCTCCAGTCGCTGGCGCCGGAGGAGATGGACGCCATCCTCGAATTCGCGTTCCTGCGCTATTTCGAGGACAGCGGCCTGTTCGGCACCGTGGAGGATGCAAGAACGCGCATCGAGCAGATGGCGGCCATCGGCGTGGACGACATCGCCTGCCTGATCGATTTCGGCCTGCCGTCCGATGTCGTGCTCGAACGGCTGGAACCGCTGGCACAGGTGGTCAGAGACGTCCGCGCGCCGCGCCATGAGGACGCGGAGGCCGCTGTGCCCCTGTCGGAGCAGATCGGCAGGCATGGCGTGACCCACCTGCAATGCACGCCCTCCATGGCGCGCATGTTCATGATCACGCCGGAGGATCGCAAGGCGCTGGGTGGGGTGGAACACCTGTTCATCGGCGGCGAGGCGTTGCCCGGCTCGCTGCTGGCGGAACTGGCCGATGTCACCGATGCCGACGTCGAGAACATGTATGGGCCGACCGAGACGACCATATGGTCGTCCACCGGTACGGCGAAGCCGACGGACGGCGTCGTGCCGCTCGGCAGGCCGATCGCCAACACCCAGCTCTACGTGCTGGACGAAGCGCGAAACCCGGTTCCGCCAGGCACGCCTGGAGAGCTTTACATCGGCGGTGACGGGGTGACCCGCGGCTACCTCAATCGTGCGCAGCTGACCGCCGAGCGCTTCCTGCCCAACCCCTTCGCACCCGGCCGCATCTACCGCACCGGCGACCTCGTGCGCTTCACCGATGACGGGCAGTTGCAATTCCTCGGCCGGGCCGACCATCAGGTCAAGGTGCGCGGCTACCGTATCGAGCTTGGCGAGATCGAGGCGAAGATCGCCGCCTTCCCCGGCATTCTCGAAACGGTGGTGATGTCGCGGGAGGACAAGGCGGGCGACGTGCGTCTCGCGGCCTATCTGCGCACCGCATCGGGCACCGTCGATGACGAAGCCCTGCGGCAGCATCTGGCGGCGTCTTTGCCGGACTACATGATCCCCGGCCATTTCATCACGCTTGCGGAATTCCCGCTGACGCCGAACGCCAAGGTGGACCGCAAGCAGCTTCCGAGGCCCGAGGATGTCAGCAAGGCATCGACGGCGGCGATCTTCACCCCACCCACCGATGCCTTGCAGCAAACGATTGCCGAGACCTTCCGGCGGGCGCTCGGGCTTGAGCGCGTCGGCATTTTCGACAGCTTCTTCGCGCTTGGCGGCCATTCGCTGCTCGCCGTCCAGGTCCATCGCGACCTGAAGGCGAACGTCGCGCCTGACCTCACCATCACCGACATCTTCCGCTTCCCGACCGTATCGGCGCTCGCCGCCCATCTTTCCGATCGCGGCAAAGCCAGCGAAGAACTCAGCAAGGTCGCGGATCGCGCCGCCATGCGCCGCAACGCGCTCGGTCAGCGCCGTGCGGATCAGCAGCGCATCCGCGATATGGTGTGACATGCTGCTAAAGGGTATGTTCTCCGCGGCAATCCGCACGGACGAGCGTGAGATCGCCGCCGTGGAGGGAACGCCGTTTCCGGAAGAAGAGATCGCCATGGCGGGCGCCATCGCGCGCCGTCGCCATGAATTCGCAACGGGCCGGGCCTGTGCGCGCGATGCCATCGGGCAACTCGGCCGGCCGCCGATGCCGCTGCCGATGGGCAGAGACCGGGCACCCCTCTGGCCGGACGGCCTTGTCGGCAGCATCAGCCACAGCCGTTCCCATTGCGCGGCGGCGGCGGCCCTGCGATCCGACGGTTTCCTTGCGCTTGGCCTCGATATCGAGGAGGCCGAGCCGCTGGACGAAGACTTTGCCGAGGAAATCTGCACGCCGCAGGAACGCGCCTGGCTGGCCGGGCAACCCTCCCACCACCGCGGCCTGCTGCTGAAGGCGCTCTTCAGCGCGAAGGAATGCGCCTACAAATGCCAGTATGCGCTCAGCGGCGCCCTGCTCGATTTCCAGGATCTCGCGGTCGATATGGATCTCGGCGAGGAGCGCTTCACGGCACATTTCCTGAGAGATGTACCGCCCTTCAGGCGCGGCGACCGCCTGGCCGGCCGCATTCGCCTACGGAGCGCCCACATCGTGTCGGCGATGTCGATCGCCTGAACAGCGCTTCCGGCCTATCCCGGCCGTTTCGGCCGCCCGACGAGTTCGCCCGTGAACAGCATAAGCAGCGGCAATACCGAGGACGCATAGCGGTGCCAGAGGCGCGCGGGATCGGACAGGAGCCGGTGCATCCATTCAAGCCCCACCCGCCGCATCCAGAGCGGCGCGCGTCTCTTCGATCCCACCAGGAATTCCAGTGCGGCGCCGACGCAGAAGGCCGTTCCGCTCGCATCCGGCCGCAAGGCGAGCGCGGAAGCGATCTTCTCCGATTGCGGCGAACCGATGCAGATGAAGATGAATCGCGCCTCGTCGCCGGCGACGAACTCCACGCAATCGCGCAACGCCTGCTCATTGGTGAGGACGCCCGAAGGCGGCACGAAAGAGCGGAACCGGATGCCGGGATAGGTCCGTTCCAATGCCCGCATCAGGGCCTGATTGGGGGCGATGACGCTGATGACGTCGCCGCTCTCGATCACTGACCTGAACAGGGTAGCGGTCAGGTCGGACCCCGTCACCAGCGGCAGCCGGACGGAAACGAGGCGGCCGAGCGCCGCGATCGGCCGGCTGTCGCACAGGGACAGCCAGGCCTTGTCATAGTATCGGCCCAGTGTGCGATCCTTGTTCAGCCGCACGACATGATCGACATTGGGTGTCACCACGTAGCGGAAGCGGACGCCCGGGCCCGAGGCCTTGAGGAGATCCACGACGGTTTCGGACGTGAGCGGATCGAAGGGCGCGCCGAGGAACGAGATGCGCTCCCGTTTACCGGAAAACGCCATGGCATGCGGATGCGTCTCTACGATTGCCATCAACCAGACTCCCCGACCTGCGGCCCGCCGCCGCGTTCGATAAAAGTCTAACTTTCGGGGTGGCCGGCTCAATTCTCCCGGGCCGCATCAAAACGGGTGAGCAAGGCGCAACACGCACCGTCACCGACAAGAAAGCACTAGCTTCGCTTCACCCGAAGGTCTTAGCCGGGAGCATTGAGGGGTATTTTCGCATCCTCTTACACTCTCCTTCGTGGAACCCGCAGAACCATGCGGGCCGGGGGTTCGTATGCTGGATGCTCTCCTCAACACCGTCGCCGTTTTCCTGTCGGCGTCCCTGTCCGTTCCGACAATGGTCTACGCCGCCGAATGTACCGCGGCGGTTGCCCTTCCCCGCAGGCCTGCCCCGAGAGCGGGCGACCGCCCTGCCGTGGCCGTGGTCGTGCCTGCCCATAACGAGGAGAGCGAGATATGCCGGACGCTGGCGAGCATCCGGCCGCAACTGCGCGCCGAAGACCGGCTGGTCGTCGTCGCCGACAACTGCGACGACCGCACGGCGGTGCTGGCGCGCGGCGCCGGGGCGCGGGTCATCGAGCGGCAGGACCTGGTGCATCGCGGCAAGGGCTATGCGCTCGCGGCCGGAATTAGCGCCTTGGCCGAAGCGCCGCCGCCGGTGGTCATCCTGATCGATGCCGATTGCCGCGTCGGCCCGGATGCAATCGACATATTGGCACGCGCGGCGCTGGCTTACGGTCGACCCATTCAGGCCCGTTACCTGCTGACGGCCCCTCCCGGGGCTTCGGTCCGGCAGGCGGTCGCAGCCTTCGCCTTCCTCGTCAAGAACCGGGTAAGGCCACTGGGGCTGAAGGCGCTCGGTTTGCCTTGCCAGCTCACCGGGTCGGGCATGGCCTTTCCCTGGGCGGTGCTCGCCAAGGCCCGGCTTGCCAATGCGCATCTGGTCGAAGACATGAAGCTCGGGCTCGATCTGGCCCGCGCAGGCCATGCACCGCGCTTTTGCGACGATGCTCAGATCACCAGCCAGTTTCCGGCGTCGCTGAAGGGAACGCAAACCCAGCGGCAGCGCTGGGAGGCCGGACATCTCGGCATGGGGCGCTTCGCGCTCATGGCCCTGCTGGATGGGACCACCTACCGAAAGCCAAACTATTTCGCCATGCTGCTCGATGTGATCGTGCCGCCGCTATCGCTTCTCGCCCTGCTTCTCGCCGCCGTGCTGCTTGCCACAGCCGGACTGGCGATGATGGGCTTTTCGCTGGCGCCGCTGGCGATCGCCGCCTTCAACCTGGCCCTGCTTCTCGGCGCAACGGCGCTTGCCTGGTCGGCATTCGGCCGCAAGACGCTGCCCGCCCGTTCGCTGCTGTCCATTCCGGCCTATGTCTTCGGGAAAATAGGCCTCTATCCACGTCTCATGCTGGGCCGGGTTCGGGACGGCTGGATCAGGACGGACCGCGCGCGGCACGATGGCCGCTGAGAGGCCGGTTATCGTCCACTCCCCTGTGGAGCGGGCGCCGCGCCTTCTCGACAAGTGCCCGGTGGAACGGGAATAGACCGCACATAGCCGCCGCGCGCGCCCTCAAACACCGGCGCATAGCTCTCTTGACGGTGGTTTCCTTCGGCGCAGCTACCTCGGAAGTAGCAATTTCCTGCAGGCCGTGGGGCGCTTCTTCTCCTTTTGATATTGCGCGGCATCCTGCCATCCACCGAAAGCCTGATCCTGCCCTCCGCCTCCGTAGAGGCTGAGCGCCTCGTGCTTCCCAGCAAGGTAAACGTCGCCCCTTAAGGCGTAGCGCTCGCCGCGTTGTTGGCCCTCCAGAGCCCATGATAATCTTGGCTTCGAGTGTGGGGGTTAATAAATGGTTATGCATATCGACCCTGTAGCAGGGCTTCCCTATTCGTCGCTCCGACAGCTGCGCGCACGGCGCGCGCTGAGCTACGAGGCTATTGCCTACATCGCCGCCGCGGTTGATTTCATATGGCTATTCGGCGCCAGCACGCTCGGTTACTTCACCTACGAATACCTTGCCTTCGGCATCTATGAAGACTGGTCGCTGCATGTCGGGATCGGACTGGTGGTCGCCACCATCTTTGTCCTCGCCATGAGCTGCGCGCAGGCCTATCAGCCCGAAAAGCTGATCGTGCCGGGACAGCAGATCTTCAGCATCTGCGTGCTCTTCACCGGCACGCTGGCTTTCCTGTTCACCGTCCTCTTCTTCCTGAAACTCGGCGCGACTTTTTCGCGCGGCGCCACGCTGTTCGGCGCATCCGGGGCGCTGGCGGGTCTCGTGTGCATCCGCTATCTCTGGCACTACCGCCTGCCGCATGCGATCGCCCACGGCACGTTCCTGATGAAGCAGGTGCTGCTGGTCTGCCGCAGCGATTTTTCCGTCGATGGTCTGGAGAAGAAGGCTGCGGAGAGCGGACTGGCGATCACGCAGATCATTCGTCTTTCAGATGAGGATGCGGCAAACCCTGTTCCCGGCGAGATTCTCCGGAGCGTCGGCTCGGGCGACATCGACGAGATCCTGATCGTCTGGAGCGAGGCCGACAGCACGGCGTTGGAATCCTGCCTGACGGCGCTCCGGCGCTCGAGCCTTCCCGTCAACGTGGTCTTCGACGGCATTCTCGGCGGCATCGTGTGCTACGGCTGTGAGCGTATCGGCGGCATGGCGGCCTTCCAGACGCAGCGCCCGCCGCTGACATTCCTCGAACGCTGCCTGAAGAGGAGCTTCGACATCGCCTTCGCGCTGGTGTCCCTGATCGCCCTTTGCCCGATGCTTCTCATCGTGGCGCTGGCGGTCAAGATCGAGAGCCGCGGGCCGGTCCTGTTCGTCCAGTCCCGTAACGGACACGGCAACCGTCCTTTCCGCATCCTGAAATTCCGCAGCATGACCGTGATGGAAGACGGCAGCGAGGTGCAGCAGGTAACGAGGAACGACAAGCGCGTGACCCGGATCGGCCGGTTCATCCGCTCGACCAGCATCGACGAACTGCCGCAGCTCTGGAACGTGCTGCGCGGCGACATGTCCGTGGTCGGTCCTCGCCCGCATGCCCTTGCCCATGACGATCTCTACAGCAGCCTGATCGAGCAATACGCCTTCCGCCGGCATGTGAAGCCGGGCCTCACCGGCTGGGCCCAGGTGAACGGATGCCGCGGCGAGACGCCGACGGTCGACCGGATGGAGCAGCGCATCAACCATGACCTCTGGTACATCAACAACTGGTCGTTCTGGCTGGACGTGAAGATCATCTGTCGCACGGTCGTCTGCATCCAGGACATCAGCAAGGTCTACTGACACTCCTCCGAAACCCGGCCCTGCGGCCTTCGCAAGATCATCCATGCAGGCTGCCGAATGATGGCGGTTCCCCGATGCTCGACGCAGGCGACGTATTTCATAACCCTATGTTAACCAAACGGCCTATAGAGATAGAGGTACGGCACGTGCCAAAGTCAGCAACTCTACCGGCTAACACGATGTTCCTCGCCTTCCTCGTTGGCATGTTGACTGGCTTCTATTTTGCGCCGATCGCGCTCGTTCCGGTTTCCGCTACATTCCTTGCGATAGCAGCAGGCCTCTGGGCCCTCGCCGACGATCTCGACATGGAAAAGCTCATGCTTTCCGCCCTCTACCTCGTCATCCTGAATGTCAGCTACCTTCTCGGCGCAATGGTGCGGCGCTGGTGGTCCGCCCGTCGGTAAGGCTCCGCCGCGGGTAGGCATCCACCTTTGAGGGAGCCCGGCACGGCCGCCTTACCCTTTTGTGCAGCCCCCCGCCGTCACGGCGTTTTGGTATACATCATTTAATCGAGAACCGAGACGGGGCTACTGGTCTGGGGCAGCGTTCAGCAGGTGCGTCGGCCCCACGCCATCATCCCGATCATCGGTTCCGCAGGGGTCACAAGAGTGGGGTTCATGCAGAACGGGCGGGCGCGCAAATCTGTCATGTTGACCGGCTGCGGCTTCGTCGCCGACCTCTACATGCGCTCGTTCGCAAGTTTTCCGGACATCGTTCCGCTCGGCGCCTATGACCGGCAGCCGGAGCGGTTGGCCGCCTTCTGTCGGCAATGGAACATCCCGCCCTTCGCAACACTCGAAGATGCCTTTGCCGCGGCAGACGAAAAGACCGTTTTCCTCAATCTCACGAACCCCGCCGAGCATTATGCGGTGAACCGCGCCATTCTCGAAGCCGGGTTCGCCTGCTGGTCGGAGAAGCCGCTGGCAATGGCCATGCCGGAGGCAGAAGCGCTCCATGCGCTTGCCGAAAAGAAGCGGCTCATGCTCGCTTCCGCCCCCTGCTCCGTGCTGGGCGAAGCGGCGCAAACCCTCGGCCACGCCCTGCGCCACGATCTCGCCGGCCAGCCGCGCCTCATCTATGCCGAGCTGGACGACGGCTTCATTCCCCAGGCCCCGCTTGAGAAGTGGCACAGCGAAAGCGGCGCGCCCTGGCACTATCAGGATGAATTCAGGACGGGCTGCACGCTGGAACATGCGGGTTACTATCTCAGCTGGCTCATCGCGTTCTTCGGGCCGGTCGAGAGCGTCACGGCCGCTTCGGCTACCACCCAGCCGGACAAGCGGGGCGTGAGCGATTGCGCCCCCGATTTCTCGACGGCGACGCTCTTTTTCAAGGACGGCATCGTCGCGCGGCTGACCTGCTCTATCACGGCGAGCCACGACCACCGGATCAGGGTCTTCACCGACAAGGGCGTGCTGGAACTCGACCGCGCCTGGGACAATTCCGCTCCCCTCCGCTTTCGCCGCCGCTTCGCGCTGCGCCGGCGGCTGGTGGAGAGCCCGTTTCGCTCGCGGCTGCGGCTGAAGGGCCCGACCCATCCCAAAGTCGGGCGTCGCGGCGCGGCCTCGATGAATTTCGCACTCGGGCCCGCCGAGATGCTGGCGGCGCTGCACGAAGGGCGGCCCTGCCGCCTCACCGCCGACTTCGCCCTGCATCTCAACGAGGTCACCCTTGCCATCCAGTCGGCCGGCCAATGGGGCGGGGCGAAGAAGATGCAGACGAGCTGCGCGCCGATGGAGCCGATGCCATGGGCGGTCTGAAGGTCTGCATCACCGGGGCGGCCGGTTTTCTCGGGCAGGCGGCGGTCAGCGAGGCCCGGCGGCGCGGCCATGGCGTGTGCGCCGTCGTTCGCCACATATCCCAGGTTCCACTTGCATGGGCGGCCGATCCGGCGATCAGGGTCGTCGAGGCCGATCTTTCAAAACCCGGAAGGTCCGTGCAGCAGGCTGTCGCGGAAGCCGACAGCCTGCTGCATCTTGCCGCCCGCATGCGGGGAGACGATGCGCAAATGCGCGCGGGCACGCTCGCGCCCACCCGCGCCCTGCTTGCCCTGCAGCCCCGCCGTTTCGTTCTCGCAAGCTCGCTTTCGGTCTACGACGCCACGGCACTGCCGCCGCACGATGCGCTTGACGAAACCTGCAGGACCGAGCGGAGGCCAAACCTGCGCGACGCCTATTGCCGCGCGAAGCTGGCGCAGGAGACCCTTGTCCTGCAATCCGGGACCAATGCCTGGATTTTACGGATCGGCATTCTCTACGGACAGGGCCGGCTCTGGAACGCCCATCTAGGCCTCCGCCTCGGTCGGCTCGTCATCGGCCCTGCCGGCGGACAGTTGCCGCTCTGCCATGTGCGAACGGCGGCCGCCGCGCTGGTCCGGGGTGCCGAACAGGCCCCGCGCGGCATCGAGATCGTCAACGTTCTCGACGATCAGTTACCGGAGCGCGGGGTCTATATCGCCGCGCTGAGGGCGCGCGGCGACGTCAGCCGTCATTTGCCGGTCGGATGGAGCGTGCCCTATTTTCTCGCAGGCCTCGTGCGGGACCGCGGCCCCGGCCTGTTGCGGCGGCCGGTGGTCGCCGCCCGACTGAAGCCCCTCACCTATCCCAACCGGCGCATGCAGGCGCGGCTCGGCCCCCTCTCCACCGCCGACTGGCACGCCGCCATGGAGGAGCCCGCATGACCGCCGTCATCGCCTTCCTGACCGGGGAATATCCCCGCGCCACCGATACCTTCATCCAGCGCGAGGTGGCGGCCCTGCGCCACCACGGCCTCACGATCCGCACCTGTTCCATCCGCCGAACGGGCCCCGAACATCTGGTCGGGCCGGAGCAGAAGGCCGAGGCCGAAGGCACCTTCCATGTGCTGGAAGCCACTTCGCGTCCCCTGACGCTCCTCAAGGCGCATCTTGCCGCCCTGCAGCATCCGCTGCGCTATGTCCAGGGTCTGCGGCTGGCTTGGGAGACAGCGCCCAAGGGCGTGAAAGGCCGCCTCTACAATCTGATCTACTTCGCCGAAGCCGTCGTGCTGGCCGAGTGGATGGCGAAGAACGGCGTCACCCATCTGCACAACCATATCGCCAAATCGAGCTGCACCGTCGCCATGCTGGCGAGCGCGATTTCCTGCATTCCCTACTCCTTCACGCTGCACGGACCGGACATCTTCTTCGAACCCTATCACTGGCGGCTTGACGCGAAGATCGCACGCGCCCGCTTCGTGGCCTGCATTTCCGAATTCTGCCGGTCGCAAGCCATGCTGTTTTCGGCTTCGGAACACTGGGACAAGCTGCATATCGTTCATTGCGGCGTCGATCCCGCGCGCTACGAACGATCAAGGGCTACTTCCGGTCGTGAGCTGCTGTTCGTCGGCCGCCTGGCGGCGGTCAAGGGACTGCCGGTGCTGCTCGAGGCGATGCGCCGGCTCCCGGATCTCGACGGCCTCCGCCTGACGGTGATCGGCGACGGGCCGGACCGCAAGGCACTGGAGGCACAGGCGGCGGGCCTGCCTGTGCGGTTTCTCGGCTACCGCTCGCAGGACGAGGTGGCGGACGCGCTGGCCGAGGCGGATGCCTTCGTGCTCGCCTCCTTCGCCGAAGGGCTGCCGGTCGTGCTCATGGAGGCTCTGGCGGCACGCCTGCCGGTCATCGCCCCGCAGATCGCCGGCATTCCGGAGCTCGTTCAGGAAGGCGTGACCGGCGCCCTGGTGCCGCCGGGCGATGCCGCATCGCTCGCCGCCGCCATCCGGCGCGTTTTCGCCGACGGCGCCGAAGCGCGCCGCATGGGCGAGAACGGGCGCAAGCGCGTGGCGCAGGACTTCAACAGCGTGACCGAGGCGGCAAAGATGATGCGCCTTATCGAGGCGAGCGCCGCCACGACAGAACTTGTGGAACAGCCCGTACCGGACACGAACCGCGCCGAAGACCTGACGCTGGGCGCCGTGGTGATCGGCCGGAACGAAGGGGAGCGGCTGAAGGCCTGCCTCACGTCGCTGGTGCCGCTCTGCCGGCGCGTGGTCTATGTCGACAGCGGCTCCAGCGACGACAGCACCACCTTTGCCCGCGATCTCGGCATCACGGTCGTCGAACTCGATCCGGCAGCCCCGTTTTCCGCCGCAAAGGCGCGCAATGCAGGCTTTCAGGCCCTCCTTGCAGGCGGGCCGATCGATCTCGTGCAGTTCGTCGACGGTGACTGCGTGGTGATGGCGGAATGGCTGAAGGCCGGTGCGGCGGCCCTGGCCGAAAACCCGCAACTGGGCCTCGTCACCGGCTGGCGCTCGGAACGGTATCCGCAGGCGAGCGTCTACAACGCCATGTGCGAGGTCGAGTGGCACCGGCCCGCCGGCGAGATTTCCACCTGCGGGGGCGACATGATGGTGCGGACGCAGGCGTTCACCGCCATCGGCGGTTTCAACCCGGCCGTGATCGCGGCGGAGGACGACGAATTCTGCCTGCGGCTCGGCAAGGCCGGCTGGCGATTGCAACGCCTGCCCGTCTCCATGACGCTGCACGATGCGGCCATGAGCCGGTTCGGCCAGTGGTGGAAGCGCTCGGTGCGCAACGGTCACGGCTTCGCCCAGCTCGGCGACATGCACCCGCCGCATCTCCAGCGGGAAAGGCTGCGTGTCTGGCTCTACGGCCCGATCCTGCCGCTGGTCTTCCTTTTGGGCTATTTCACGACGCCGTGGCTGTCGCTCCTCGCCCTCTCGGCCTATGCACTCTCCTTCACCAAGACGGCCCGCGACCTCAACCGGAAGGGCCTCGGCCGGAGCCTCGCGATCAAGCAGGCGGCTTTCCTGACCTTGTCGAAACTGCCCAATCTCCTGGGAATGCTCACCTACTACCGGCGCAGCTGGGCCGGGCGAGACATGCGCATCATCGAATACAAATAGGAACGCCCATGCCCGCCCGGACAGCAATCAGAGTTGGAATGATCGGCGCAGGATATATCTCGACTTGGCATGCCGATGCCATTCGCGCGACCGCCAGCGCACGCCTTGCCGCCGTCTGCGACCCGGCCGAGGATGCCGCCGGGCAGATGGCCCGTACCTACGGCGTGCCCGCCTTCACGGATCTGGATGCGATGATCGCCTCCGGGGTGTGCGATGCGGTGCATATCCTGACACCGCCGAATCTGCATTGCGACCTCGCCGTGAAGTGCCTCAAGGCCGGGCTGCATGTGCTCGTCGAAAAACCGGTCGCCTTGTCTGCGGGCGAAGTGGAAACCATCGCCGCCGCCGCGCAGGCGGCGGGCCGCAGCTTCGGCGCCAGCCACAATTTCCTCGGCCTTCCCGCCTATGAAAGGCTGCAACGGCTGAAGGAGGCGGGAGAGCTCGGCCTTGTCTCCAGCGCCCAGATCAACTGGTCGCTGCCGCTCGCGCCGCTGCGCTCTGGCCCGCACGGCATCTGGCTCATGCGCGACACGCGCAATCTCCTGCTGGAACTCGGGCCGCACCCCTTCTCCTTCGCCGTCGACCTCTTTGGCTCGCTCGACATCGAACATGTAAGCCTCGGGCAATGGATCACGCTGCCGGGCGGCGAGCGCAGGCCGCAAAGCTGGCGGATCCTGGCGAAAGCCGGCAAGGTCGACGTCACCATCGCGCTGTCCCTCGTGGAGACGGTGGACGACCGGTCGGTCACGGTGCGCGGCTCTTCCGCCATAGCCCGCCTCGACTATGCGGCCGATACCCTTGTCGTCTCGGCCGACAACACCGCCGATCTCGTGGCGAACGCCTTCCTTAAGGAGATCGGCAAGGCCGGATCCCATTTGCGCGAGGCCTTCGTCAACGGTTTGCGCCAGACCGCCTCGCTCAACCGGAAAAGCCCCTACGGACTGAGCTTCCGCAACACGATCGAGGCCTTCTACCAGGGGGTTCAGCGCGGCGTGCCGGACAGGCGCTTTTGCCCGGAGGCGGCCCTGAAGGTCATGCAGGCAATCGATGCCAGCCTTGAAAAGCTGCCCGCCGCGCAGGCACCGGTCCCGGCCTCTCCGCACCGGCCCAACCCGAGCGTCCTCGTCATCGGCGGCACCGGCTTCATCGGCCGCAATCTGACCCGGCGTCTCGTGCAAAGGGGGATCGATGTGCGCGTGCTGTCGCGCGGCAGGCTCGGCCCCTTCGCCGATATCGCCGACCATGTCGAAACCGTTGGCGCCTCGCTGAGGGACGAGGATGCGCTGGTGCGCGCGATGGAGGGCATCACATGCGTCTTCAACCTTGCCAAGTCCATGGACAAGAGCTGGGATGCAGCACTCGAAAACGACGTCGGCATCGCCCTGCGCGTGGCCCGCGCGTGCCGGAGAGCCGGCGTGGCCCGCCTGGTCTATACCGGCACCATCGCGTCCTATGACATGTCCGAACAGCAGCGCCCGATCACCGAGGACACGCCCTTCGGCGACCTGTCTTCGCGCAATCTCTACGCCCGCTCCAAGGCGGAATGCGAGCGGCGGCTCATGGAAATGCGGCACACGGACGGGCTGCCGCTCGTCATCGCCCGCCCGGGCATCGTCGTCGGCGACGGCGGGCCGTTGCAGCACTGGGGCATCGGCCGCTGGCATGGCCCCGGTGCCGTGAAGCTTTGGGGGAACGGCACCAACATCCTGCCCTTCGTACTGGCCGACGACGTCTCAGATGGTCTGATCGCCATGATGGAACGGCCGGAAGCCATCAACGAGAGCTTCAACCTGACCGGCGAGCCGCTCTTCACCGGCCGCGATTATTTCGCGGCCATCCATCGCCGCGCGGGTGCGAAGCTCAACGTCAAAGAGTCCAGCCTTACCGCCCTCTGGCTGGCGGATGGCGGCAAGTATCTGCTCAAGCGATATGGATTGCGGCGCAAGGATGCCGTGCGCCCCTCGCTCGCCGACTGGAAATCGCGCGGGCACCTCTCGCCGTTTAACAATGAAAAGCCCAAGCGCCTGCTCGGCTGGCGGCCAGAGGCCGATAGGGAGGCCTTCCTGCGCCGCGCCATCGACGAGGCGCATCTTTTCTGGTGAAGGGTCAGGGCGCTTTCGGCAGGCCGAGATGGCGCAGGAAATCGCTGAGGAGATAGGGAGGATCGGTGACGGGTCTGCGCTGGATCCATTGCCGCACCTGCCACAGGAACTGCCCCCCGATCCAGGCCAGGTCCGCACCCGCCGCATAAAGGCGGCCGTGATGCTTGGCGTAATAGCGGCGGCGGGATTCGAACCAGTAGGGCGGACGACGCGGCCGCTTTCCGTGACGGAGGGTCACGCCGGTCGACTGCCCGACGAGATGCACCACGCGGCTCTGCGGCACATGCCAGCATTCCCATCCGCGCTGCGCGGCACGCCGGCAGAAATCCAGTTCCTCATAGTAGAGGAAGAAATCCTCGTCCATGACGCCGATCTCGTCGATCACCTGCATGCGCACGATCATGCTGGCGCCAGACACCCAGTCGACGGCGATGGGTTCCTTGCTGAACTCCCGCACGACGCGCCAGCGCTGGAAAAGCCGGGTCATGGGGCCGAAACGGATCTGGCTCTCGAATTCATTTATCGGCGAGGGAAACCGGAAAGCGCATGCCTGCTGCGTTTCGTCGGGATCCTCCAGCCGGCTCCCGGCGATGCCAGCCCGCGGTGAAGCGTCCATGAATGCGACGAGCGGCGCCAGTCCGCCGGCGCGCGGCACCGTGTCGGGATTGAGAAACAACACGTAATCCGGCCGGCCGAACCGGGCGATGGCATGTTCCAGGCCGCGGTTGTTGCCATAGGCGAAACCGCCATTGACGGAAAGCGGCAGGAAGCCGACCCGATCCGACCAGCCGTTCCGCTGGATGGCGGTCGCGATGATCTCGCAGGAATCGTCCCCCGAGGCACCATCGACGACAACGACCCCCGTATTGTCAGGAACGGTTCCGGATACGGCGAGCGCGGCGAGACAGTCCACCACCATGGACGCAGTCCGGTAGTTGACGATGACGACAGCCAGTTTCGGAGAGGAATTCATGAGACCTCCGCAAGTTGGGTCGATGCCCTAGCGAACCACTTGTGGCGCTCAAAGCCCATGTTTGCCGCTCTTGTTCAGCACGAACTGGATGTTCTTCCTGGCCCCGAGCAGTGTTTCGCAGACTTCGATATCGGAAAGTTTCGAACCGCCCGTCGCCAGCACCATGACGATGGAATCGGCCTCCAGAACGAGGGGAACCGTTTCATCCGTCTCCAGCACCGGCGCGACGTCGAAAATGATCATCGTCGGCTTCAGAAATTGCTTGGCATGCTCGATCTGCGTCTTGAAGCGCTGCAGGGCAGCAGCCGCGGACAAGCGTCCGTCTCCCCAGCAGGGAAGCAGGAAATGCGTTCGCATATTGCCGAATTCCAGCGTGGTCAGCATGCCCGTCATTGCCTCGTCGTCGGCCAGCCTGGTGATCGGAGAAGGCAATCCCAGCAGGCGGCCCAGCGCCGGGTCGCGCATGTTGGCGTCCACGAGAAGCACGTTGGCATCGGGAATACGGGCAAAACTCAGTGCGAGATTGAAGGCGGAAACCGTCGTGCCGCAGCCGGCCGTGGGCGATGTGACGGCGATCGTGTATGGCGGCTGCCCCTCGGCATTGTCCCGCAGCAGATTACGCAGCATGTCGTAATAGCGCGTCATCCGGTGGCTGTTGTCGAAGGCAATCACCCGCTGGGATTTCAGGAAGGTCACGGACGGCCGCGTGATCTCGGGCGCGCCGCGCCCCACGGGCGAACCGTCCGTTGCGACGAGAGCCCCGAAACCTTCGGTATTGGTTGCCCCGAGCCGGGCAAAGTCGGTCTCCGCCGACAGCGATTCCAGTCTGGGCCGAAGCAAGATTTTTGTCGTCGTGTCCATAAATCCGCACTCCCGGATCAAGCGGAATAACGCATTGAACGCTCATATGCCTCGCGGTGCGCGCTTGCCGCCGAACCAAGACCGAAACAGGCCCGGTCGCTTGGGATCCCATTCCGGTATCAGCACGAGAGCCCGCCCCTGGAGCAACTCTTCAAGATCGAACGCGCCGCGCACCGTTTTGCGCATGGCGTCCGCGAGATAGAGGCCGGCAAGGCCCGCAAGGCCCGCCAATCCCAAAACGACGATGGCCACCACCCGCCAGGAATTGGTCGAATAGACCGGCACGTAGGGCGCCTCGATCAGTTCGATGGGTGAAGCCGTCTCGCTTTGCTCCAGCCGTTCACCGAGGCGGGCCGTTTCATACCTGTTGGTCATGTCCTGCAGGCTGCGCGACAGGCTTTCCTTCTCGGCGCGGATCGTGTCGAACTGGGCCCCGACTTCCGGCGCGCGCGCGACGGATGCATTGAGTTCGGCGATGCGCGCGACCAGGCGCTGGCGCTGTTCGTTCAACGCATCCTGTCGGATGCCGGTGTTGCTGACCCGCTCGGCGATCAGTGCCAGCGCCTCCGGCAGATCCGATACCTGCGCGTTCGTGGGCAGAACCGGCTCCTCGCCCGGCTTTTCCCGGCCGACCTGGATTTCCAGCTCCATTGCCTTCTGCTTCAGAGCGACCAGTTCGGGGTGGGTCGGCGAGTAGGTCAGCGATTTCTGCGCGATTTCCTCCTGCACGGCGACAAGCTGCGTGCGCGCGCGGGACGGCAGGCTGGATTGCTCTATGCCCAGCCGCAACTGTCCCTCCAGAAGGCTGCGCTCCGCATTGAGCGCGGAGATCGATTGCTCCAGCGTGGTCAGTTCCTGGCCCTTGGCCTGCAACTCGACCAGCACGGCGGAAATCCTGTTCGGCAAGGCGTCCTGATTGGCCGTCAGGTAGCGCGTCCACTCGGCCTCCCGCGCCGCCATACGGGCGCTGAGCTTCTTCACCTCCTGTCCGAGGAATTCCACGGCCTCGGCAGCACGCGCCACGCGGGCACGCCTGTGCTCGTCGATGATGCGATCCGTCAGGTCTTTCGCCACATTCGCCGCGACCTGCGGATCATTGTAGTTGAAGCCGATGCGGATCGAGGCGCTGCCGCCATATTGCGCCGTCGCTTCCGCGACCATCGTGTTGAGGACGAGGTGGTCGCGCACGAGTTCGGCCACCTTGACCTTCGGAAGCGTCGCCCGTGCCTCGGGAAAGAGATTGAACTTGATCGCAAGGGAAAGCAGGCTCTCGCGCGTCAGCAGGCGCTGCTCGATGAGTTGCAGCCGCTCATTCGCCACCGTGGGGTTGACGAGCGTGGTCGGCATCTGCTGGAATTCCATGCTCAGCAGACCTTCGGAATAATAGTTCCGCGACATATTGGACATGAAGAATGCGCCCGCAGCGAGAACGACCGCGACCGGCAATATGAAATACAGAGGCCGTTTGATAGCCACTTCGATATAGTAGTAGATGTTGCGGACTATCTCGTTCATGCAAGCCTCGCCTGATCCCGTAGTCTGAAAAGCGAAAATCGTTCTACTGTGTCTTCGACGTATCGACCGGTTCTGCGCTTGCGGTTCCCAACGTCCCGTCCGATTGCGCCCCGACCTGCTGACTGGCTTCGCCGACGCTCATGTAATGCACCCGCACAAGGTCGCCGGCTTCGACCAGGGTTGTCTCTGCGGCCGGGAACTCCGTTGTCTTCCCGTCGATCGAGCGAATGATGCTATAGGCGAGCTCCTGCGTTACGCCTTGCGAACCCGAGCCCGACCCCGCGCTCTCGCCATAGATTCCCAGGATGCCTTCGTTGTTGATGATGCCGGCGCGCGTTTCCTCCATCAGGCGGCGCGCCTCCTGAATTTCGACAAGCAGCTGCGTCTGCCGCTCTTCCATCCGTGTCTTGAAAAGTGCTTCCTCGGCGGCGATCGTACGGTCGGCGGTCGCCATTTCCGCTTTCAGCTGGCTGAGCCGGCCTTCCAGTTCGGCGACCTCGCTTTCCCGCTCAATCAGCCGGGAAGCCTCCATTCCACCTTTTGCGATCAGTTTCGCGGTGGTGTCGTAGCGCTGCTTGGCCAGGCTAATCCGCCGCTCGACCGCTTCGATCTGCTCGCGCAGCGCGGCATTGCCTTCACCGCCCAATCGCCCTGCAAGCTGGCGGGCATCCTCCTGCGTAGCCAGGGCCTGGCGGCGGGCATCCATCAGCATCTGCTCCTGCATCAGCAACGGATCGCTGCTTCCCGACTGGCTGATAATGGAGGTCTCCCCTCTGATCTCGGCCTCCAGCCGCATGATCCGGGCGCCAAGCATCCGCTCCTGCTCGCGGGCCACCTCGATCGCGCGACGGACGGTCACCACCCGGTCCTGATCCGTTGCCGACACGACAGCGCGATAACGCCCGCCGGCGACGCTGATCGTGTGCAGCACCGTCATGCCCGCGCGATAGGGATAGGAGCCGGGGGTCATGACGTCTCCCACGACATAGATCGTCTGGAGATGCTGCGGATTGGGTTGCAGCATGATCGTCAGGTTCACCGAATTCTTGAAATAGACGCGCAGCCTATCGGAAAGGGCGACTTCCAGTTCTTCCAGGGAAAGCCCTTCCCCCTTCAGGTGGCCCGCCAGAGGGAAAGACAGCCAGCCATCCGGGCCGACGACGACCTGCCGGCGAAGGCCTTCCTGCTCGGATACCCAGATTGCGATCGTGTCGCCGGGTTGCAGACGATAGGCACTCTGGCCGCTCGCACTCGCCGTCATCAGACAGAGAAGCATTCCCGCCAAACCTAGCATCCAACGCATAGCACACCCCGGATCAGCCATCTTTCCCGCTCTAGAGCCTGGATAGGCACATCTAGATCGTATGTCCGTCTGCCGTCCCTGAAAACAAAGCCCAATGGCGTAGGTTCAGGTCCTCAGGAAGCGGTACCGCGCGGCCGCGCGGTGAATAGGCATCATCCTTTCGAACAGCATTCGCATGCCGGCAATCCGCCATCACCGCAGGAAGGAACGTGCCGCCTCCCATTTCACATGGGAGCCACCTTCATATTCCAGAAGTCCCCAGCTTCCCCATTTGCTCGGTTCGGACATGGAGGAGAACAGGGCATATACGCCGCCGCCGGCATTCCACCAGTTCTCGAGATGGGCGGCGTAGAGCACGCCCATGCGAGGATCGCGATTGGCCGCGATGAAGAGCGCAGTCAGCCTTTCATCCTCTTCCGCGCCGCCGAACCCGGCCAGATGCTGTCCACCCTCATAGGCGACCAGTTCGACACCGAATTGCCGCGCAATGCCGGCCTGGGCGTGGATCAGGCGTTTGTTTTCTCCCGCCACCTCCTGGGTGAGCGCGTCGAACAGCGTATCGAGCGACCATGCGCCGACCTCCCGGACCCGCTCTGGCGCGCCCAGTCCTGCCCCGAAATAGGGCGCGATCGCCAGAACGTCGGCATGGTCTTTCACGCCCTCGAAGGACAGGATCGTCGTGCTCGTCCACTCGTTGGCGGAATGCGCCGCGTAGACACCGATCACACGGTCGCGGGCCGCGCCGAAGACATCCTCCCAGATGGAAAGAATTTGCGTCGTCCGCCGCGCGTAGAACCTCAGTTGCGCCTCGTATGCATGGGGCGACAGCCCGAGCTTCAGGCCCTGCTCGGCGGCATAAGCGGCCTGCGGGAACATCGAATTCCACAGCTCGTTCGAATATTCGACATAGACCGAAAGGTTAGGGTCGAGCTTGTCGCGAACCAGTTCGGCGAAACCACGGATATAGCCGTCATCCGCCAGATGGGGCATGTTGAACCAAGGGCGGGCCTGCTGGAGATTGCACAGCTCCACCATGTCCTCGACGGGAACGCCAAGTTCGTCCACGTGCCCGAAAACCCCGCGCATCGGACGTTCTCGCCAATCGCGCTGCTTGGATTTGTTGGTATTCATCCAGTCCATGAAGCGCAGGGCCGTCATGCCGGTGAGGCGATCGAGAAAGACATCTCGAAAAGTCGAAGCCGGCTTGCCTTCCCCTTCCTGTACGCGCAGGTCACGCAGCGGATCGTTTTCGTCCGTAGCGACCAATTGCGCAGTGAAGGCTGCTTCGTTGTGAATGTTTCTCACCCGGTCGATGCCGGGCCGACGCGCTTCCAGCCGCGCGCCGCCGAGATATTCGAGCTTGCCCTTGCCGTCATACAGGACGAACAGCTCGTCCGGCAGGTGCTCCCGGCGGTTCCAGACGAGGAAGCTCTCCAGAACGGCATTGGCCGGGATGACCTTGGGATACCGTTTCACCGTCATCGGCGGCAATTCGGCGTCCCAGGTAAAGGGTGCTCCCTTTACCTGAACGCGCCACCGGGAAGCGCCATAGGCGAGATTGGAGAACGGGCGCTCGCTCGCCCAGTAGGACAGGCCGGCAAGATTGAGCCCAAGCGGTCGCGTTCCGGTAGCGGCCGGCGCGGCCGCAGCCTTGCTCACCGGGAGAAACGGCAGAAGGCCGGCCACACCCAGTTGCGTCAGAAAGGTTCGCCGGTCCATCGTCGATTCTCCTTCGCCATGAACCACCGCCGGCGCGTTGGGATCTCAACGCCAGCCCGCCGCTCCCTGATTAAGAAGCCACGCCTCCGTCAAGGCAAGCACCGCGGCTGCCCATCGGCTTATCCATGGGGACGATCCGCCCTACTTCATTTGGTCAAGGTGCTGGCGGGAGCCCGCTTGCGATAGGATCGCGGACGGTAGCCTTGTGAGCGGGAGCCTTCCCGAACGCTTCAGGGGACAAAGGTCTCATGCCGGACTACTTGAAAGCGCTGATCTACATCCTGATCATTTCCACGCCGGTCTTCATGCTGGCGAGGAAAGTGGCCGTCCCGTTCGTACCGCTTTCCGAATTCCGCCTGTGGCGCAACTGCTGGTACGCCGCGACCTGTGCGGTCTTTCTCGCCAGCAATTTCCTGCTCTTCGCCCTTGGCATGCTTGTGCTCAGCGTGGTCATTCTGAAGCGTTCCGCCAATCCGCTGCATCTCTACATCGTCCTGCTGTTCGTGACGCCCTGCATTACGGTAGCCGCAGGGATTCCCGGTCTCTTCGGCAAGATCCTCGACGTCAATCCGCCTCGCCTTCTCGCACTGTTCATCCTTTTGCCCGTCGCCGTCGAACTATGGCAGGACAAGAGGAACCGGATTCTAGCCCCCGCCGACATGCCGGTGGGCGCGTTCGTCGCGCTCATTTCGCTCCTCGCCATACGCGACCCGCTTCCGACCTCCATCATGCGCATCGTGATCGGCTATCTTCTCGACATCGCGCTGCCCTATTTCGTGTTCAGCCGCGGCCTGCGCAACGCGCAGGACATCAACAGGGCGTTGTTGGCCTTCGCCGTCGCGACGATGCCCTTCGCGGCCATCGGCGCATTCGAGGTCTTGAGAAGCTGGCGCCTCTACAATATCGCTGCGGAAAACTGGGGCAGCTTCCTTACCGTGCCCTACCTTTTCCGCGACGGCATGCTTCGCGCCGCCGTGACCGCCATCGAGCCGATCGCCTTCGGCTTCGTCTGCATGGCCGGCGCCGGGTGCCTGCTTGCCGTGCGGGCCAACGCCGTTTCCACCTTCTGGCGCCTCGGTGCATTGGGCGTGCTGGTCGGGGGATTGCTGGCAAGCATTTCGCGCGGTCCCTGGCTCGGCTTCACCGTCTGCTGCCTGGTCATGGCGCTCGCCAAACCGAAATTCAGCCTCAAGATCATGATTGCCGCCGCGCTGCCGGCGTTGGCGCTGGTCTTCGTCCTCGGACGCGGCATCGACCGCTTCCTCAATCTCCTGCCGTTCATCGGCAATGCCGATCCGGGAACCGTCAGCTACCGATCGGAGCTTTTCGAAAATGCCCTGATCGTCATCGAGCGCTCTCCCCTGTTCGGCTCGATCACCTTCCTCAACGAGCCAGAAATGCAGCGGATGATCCAGGGGCAGGGCATCATCGACATCGTGAACAGCTACCTGCAGGTCGCGCTGGAATTCGGTCTTGCCGGCCTTGTCCTTTTCACCGGATACTTCGCCTACATTGCCGTGAAGCTTGCCGTGGCGTTCCGGGCCGGGGAAACGACCGACATCAACCACGCCGCCCTTCTCGGCATCCTCGTCGGCATGCTGTTCACGATCTCCACAACCAGCAGCGTCACCTTCATACCCTATGTGTACTGGGCCTTTTCCGGCCTTTGCGTCGCCGCTCTCAAGGTCGCGCCAGAGCACGCGGCGAGCGCTTCCAAGGATGCCTCGCGCATGGTGTCGACGCCGCCTTCCCGCATTCTCGGCAAATACCGGACGTGACCCGCCTCGCGGCGATTTCCTACACGAATACAAGGATTCATACGCCTTTTTCATGAAGGACCGCTGCGGATGCCTGCATTGTGTATCGTTTCGCCGCGAATACACTGGACAAATCGGTCGGCGGCTGCCCGGCCCGAAACTGGGGAACAAACGTGGCGGAAGAACCTCGCGTGGTCATTGTCGGCGACAATGCCTCGTTCCACTTCGGTGGCGAGGCTTCACTGCCGCTACATCATTTCATGGGCCTGCGGCGGCGCGGGATCGAGGCCTGGCTGATCGTTCACGAACGGACCCGTGCCGAATTGACCGCCTTGCTGGGAGCGGATATCGACCGCGTCACTTTCATTCCCGATCGGGCCATCCATTTGATCTGCTGGAAGCTCGGCCGATTCCTGCCCGCACAGGTTTCGTACTTGACGCTCGGCTGGATCAGTCGCCTCGCCACCCAGCGCACCGCGCAACGCCTCACCCGTGCCCTTGTGCGCGAGCGCCGCGTGACCGTCGTGCATCAGCCGACCCCGGTCTCCCCGCGGGAGCCCTCGCTGCTCTACGATATGGGGGCGCCGGTGATCATCGGGCCGATGAATGGCAACATGGCCTATCCCGCCGCCTTCCGGGGATCGGTCTGGGGACAGTCCATGCTGAGCCGCATCATCGGCGCGGCGCGCCGCATCTCGGACCTCTTTCATCGGCTGATGCCCGGCAAGATACGCGCGCAGATGATCATCGTGGCCAATGCCCGCACACAGAACGGCCTGCCGAAGGCAGTCCGGGGCGAGGTGCGCAAGCTGGTCGAGAACGGCGTCGACCTGACGGTCTGGACCCCTCGTGGCCAGCATGGGCAGGAGCGCAACGCGAAGCGCCCGCCGCACTTCGTCTTCATGGGCCGGCTGGTGGACTGGAAGGCGGTGGATATCGCCATCTCTGCGCTTGCGAGGATGGAGCACCCGGACGCCACCTTCGAGATCATCGGCGACGGGCCGATGCGTCCGGCCCTGATGGCGCTGGGGGAGAGGCTCGGACTGAAAGACAGGCTACGCTTTTCCGGCTGGCTGTCCCAGGCCGATTGTGTCGAAAAGCTGGATACGGCGGATGCGCTTCTGTTGCCCAGTATCTACGAATGCGGCGGCGCGGTCGTGCTCGAGGCCATGTCCTGCGCCCGTCCCGTCATTGCGACCGCCTGGGGGGGGCCGCTGGATTACCTCGACGAGGGCTGTGGCATTCTGATTCCCCCGACCTCGCGCGAAGCGATGATCTCAGGCTTTGCTGCGGCCATGGACCGGCTGGCCGCTGATCCGGACCTGCGCAGGGCGATGGGCGAGGCCGGCAGAACGCGTATTCTTCAGGACTATTCCTGGGACGCCAAGGTCGAGGTCATGCTGGGTATCTACAGCTCCACCGCAAATCTCCGTCCATCGGCCCCGACATCGTACCGCCTGCTCCTGTCGGCGATCTCGCTCCAGGCGTGATCGTCTCATGTCGTCAGCAGCAACTGCCGAGGGGCGGCCTGCTGCCGCATCAGGATGCGATCGCGAATGCGGCGCTTGAGCGAACGCGGCTCCAGGATCTCGCGGTCGCGCTCAAAAAGCGCCCCGTTCAGCGACCGGTCGCGCCAAAGCGCCAGTTCGACGCCCCAGCGTGCAGCTTCCCTTGGATCCAGTCCGTCGGGCCTGCCCATTTCCGTTGCCAATATGCCCGGCATCCATGTCGTCATCACGATATCCGGAAAGCGGTCGGAAAGATCGGCCGCCAGCGCCTTCATCAGGATCCGCGCGGCGCCCTTGGAAACGCTGTAGGCGGAGCTTGCCGGCTGCGGCGCGAGGTCCGCAAAACTGCCCACATTCACGATGCGCCCCACGCCGGAGCGTGTCATGCCGGTCAAGGCCGCATGCGTGCAGGCCACCACGCCGCCCAGGTTGACGGCCACCGTCTTCATGAAGCTCTCCGGCGTCTCGTCCATGAAATCACGGCGGGGATAGACGGCGGCGTTGTTGATGAGGATCGTCACGTCACCGATCGTCTGCGCGATCTCGGCGAAAGTGTTTTGAACCGCCGCGGCGTCGCCGACATCGACGACCCTGGGAATGAACAGACCTTCAGCCGCTCGGCTCGTGGTTTCCTCGAGCGCCGCCTGCCGGCGGCCCAAGCCGACGACACGAACGCCGCGCTCCGCCAGCTCGATCGCCAGGGCCTGTCCGAGCCCGGCACCTGCCCCCGTCACCACGGCCACGTCGCCGCGCACACCCGCATTGGAATTTTTCA
Organism: Shinella zoogloeoides; assembly: GCF_030733845.1. Classification (NCBI taxonomy): domain Bacteria; kingdom Pseudomonadati; phylum Pseudomonadota; class Alphaproteobacteria; order Hyphomicrobiales; family Rhizobiaceae; genus Shinella; species Shinella zoogloeoides. Next base: position 409,894 of record NZ_CP132312.1, on the reverse strand, counting down.
TCAGCATCGGGCTCTCCATCGGCGTCGCATCGGAAAGTTTCTCGCTGGCCAGTTCGGCCGCCAGCCTGTCGCCCACCCTCAACGCGTTCGCCGCGATCGTCAGGCTGGGATTGATCCCCATCGAAGTCGGCATGAAGGAGGCGTCGACGACATAGAGGTTGCGCACGTCGTGCGACCGGCAATCGCGGTCGAGAACGCTGGTGCGGGGATCGTCGCCGAAACGCAGCGTGCCGCAGCAATGCGCGAAGTTCAGCTCCGGCTGAAAGGAAAGGAACATGAAGCGCAGCCCCCGCAACTTGCGCTTGACCATCTGCCGGTAGGCGCGGCGCCGTTCCTTCAGCTCGTTGGGAATACGATATTCGAAACGCAGGCGGCCGGGATCCTCTTCGTCCAGCACGACCCGGTTTTCCGCATGAGGAAGGTCCTCGAGGATGCCGACGAAGACCTTCGCACGGCCGAAGAACCGTGCGGCGAGAAAGGCGGGAATGCGCAGGAACGGCCGGATCGCCTTCAGCCGGCGCACGATCGACCGGTCGAAGAGATTTTTCAGGTAGTGCGTGATCTCGCCGTAGGAGGCGTCCACTCCCATGGCCTGGAACGAACCGAACCTCTGGCCCTTGGCATAATAGAAATCCCGCATAGCCAGGGAGCGGGTCGGTCCATCGGATGGGGCATCGCGCTTCGGCCAGATGGCGATCATCTCGGAGAGATGGAACATGAGGTTGCGGCCCACCAGCCCGCTGCTGTTGGCGCAGCCCTCCGGCCAGGCCTCCGATTTCGACGCCAGAAGCAGCCGGGGCGAGCCGAGCGCGCCCGCCGACAATACATACCGCCTCGCCCGCAGGTTCAGGATTTCGCCGCCCCGCTGCGCCACGATATGGGTCACGCTATCTCTTTCGCCGTGAATGGCCTTGATCTCGCAATTGTCGAGCAGCGCGGCGTTCTCCCGCCTCAGGGCCGGCTCGACGCCGGCCGAGCGCCCATCCATCTTGCAGGAACGGGGACATTTGTAGCCGAAGCACATGGTACAGCCGGACAGGAAACGGACCCCGAGATGGATGTGATAGGGGTGCAGGCCGATCTTTTGGAACGTTTGCTGCATCTCGCTGTCGCCCCGGGGAAGCTCGGGGGCGGGCAGCAGATTGGAATCCGGCTCGCTGGACAGAGGATCGACGCTTCCGCAGACGTGATACATCTGCTCCGTTCTCTCGAAATAGGGCAGAAAGGCATCGTAGCGTTCCGGCCATCCGCCGCTCGGATGCGGCCGTTCCTCCGTATGGTCGATATCATGCCGTTCGGGCCGCTCCAGCGTCGCCGCGTAAAAGGCCGACGAGCCGCCGACCCCGGCGCCCAACGGGCCATGGAACAGCGATTCCCGACCGTCGATCATGGCGTTCAGCGGCTTGGGCCAATAACCCCGCACATGCCGGGCTTGCTCGTCCTCGACATCGCTTCTCAGCGATTGCTGCTCGGCCCTGGGGCCGAAGGGCCCCTTTTCGACCATCAGGACGGAAAGGCCCTTTTCGGCGAGGCAGCGTCCGATTGTGCCGCCGCCAATGCCCGTTCCAATGACGATGACGTCCCAGAGTTTCTCCACGACCTCTGCTGTCATCATCGCGTCCTTGTTTGCATGGCAACTTGCCCGGCGTCGTCCATGACGGGATCGAACATATGTCGAAGATCGATCGCGGCGGAATTGGTGATGTGATTGTTGTCGAAGTAGTAGGATCGGCCATTGTGTAGCACCGAGCAGCGGTCGGCGGTGCAAAGCCTCTCCCAGGAAGGGAGCCAGGTGATCCTGTTTTCCGCAGCCAGCGTCTGGAACGGCCGTTCCGAAGGCGCGGTACGCCGCGTCAGGTCGGATTTCGAGACCGTGAACCGCGTGGCCGCGTCCGCTTGCGCGTCGCGGCCCGAATGCGCCAGCATGCGCGCCACTTCGCGTGAATCGTAAAGCGAGACCTCCGGCACCTGCTGCAGCACGAAGACGTCGAACCGCCGCGTCAGTTCGTCGACGGTGGCAAGCACGGTCTGCTCGAAAATCGCGTGCTGCCCGGCATTGCCGGCGGGCTCGCCCTCATTCGACATAAGGCGGATCGTGTTGGCGACGTCGCGCCCCACGCCGGAGCCCTCTGCATAATAGGCCCACCGGCCGATCAGCAGCAGCTTGTCGACGCCGTTGAGCTGGACAAGTCCCTTGCGGATGCGGTCATTGGCCCGCGTGCAATCCTCGTCCTGACTGCGGGTGGCGGCGCTTTCCTCCTTGCGGATGTCGAAAAGCGGTGGGCAGCCTGCCCGCCAGATGATCAAGCCCGCGCGGTCCTTCTCGTCGGCAAGCCTGGCCAGCCCTTCCTTGAACGCCCGGACATGGGAATCGCCCCAGACCACGAATGTCGGGGCCTTTTCCGGGCCGATCGGGCAGACTTCCACACCCTCCAGCGCGCCTGAGGCGGGAACGTAGCATCGGCTCCAATCCTGCAGGAAGTCTGCGGAAGCATCGATATGCATGCGAATGGACGGGGCGAAACGCTCCGCCATGCCGTCACGAAGGTAGGCACCCGCGCCTGCCGCCAGCAGGATGACCGAGGATACGGCAACACCGGCAAAAATAGCCGGAGGCCTTCTGAACCGCATTTGCCGGAACGGGCGCTCGATAAAGCGGAAGGACAGCCAGGACAGGGCGACCAACGCGGCAAACAGGACCGTGACCTGGAACGGCCCCGCGATGGGCGCGTCGAGGTAATATTGCAAAAGCGTCAGGACGGGCCAATGCCATAGATAAAGAGAGTAAGAAATCAGGCCGAAAAACACCGCAGGCGGCGACGAGAGCATGCGGTTGACGACATTGTCGCCGCGACCGCCCAGAATGATCAGCACCGCGCCGCCGACCGGGACAAGGGCCTGCGCGCCGGGAAAGCCCGGGCCGGCCGTACCAAACACGATCGCTCCGCACAGCAGCGCCAGCCCGACCCAGGATATAGCCGGAGAACGCTTTCGATCCTCCCCCACGCGATGGACGAACATCGCCAGCAGGACCCCGGCGAGCAGCTCCCAAAGGCGGAACGGCAGCAGATAGAAGGTCGCGACATGCGCAAGCGGCGTGACGAGGACGCATAAGACCAGCGATACAGTAAAGACGACACCGAGCGCTGCCACGAGTAGAGCGCGCCGCCGGCGCAACAGCAGCATCAGCAGCGGCAGGAGAATATAGAACTGCTCCTCGAGGGACAGCGACCATGTGTGCAGCAGGATCTTGCTTTCGGCGGCGGCGTCGAAATAGCCGGCATCGCGAAAGAACTGCACATTGGACAGATAGGCCACGGACGCGATGAGGTACTTTCCGAATTCGCGGAATTCGAAAGGCAGCAGGACGATGTAGCCGACCAGGCTCGTCGCGGCCGCCATCGCCACATAGGCCGGCGCAATCCGCAGGATGCGCCGGACATAGAACATCTTCAGCGAAATCGTGCCCTGCTCGCAAAGTTCGCGCCAGAGAATCCCGCCGATCAGAAAACCCGAAATGACGAAGAAGATATCGACGCCGACAAATCCGCCGCCAAAGCCCGGCAGGCGGAAATGATAGAAGACCACCGCCAGAACGGCGATGGCCCTGAGCCCGTCGATCTCGCGGCGGTGTCCCGCGCTCCGGGCATCCGTCTGCACTTCCCGCGGCAGGAACAAGGGTGCCGCGCCATGCGCGGACTGTCGTCGGGAGCCCAGCAAATCGAACAAGCTCATTGCATCACCCGGAACCGGAAATAATGTCCACGCGCGTGTGTTGATAGAGGGGAATGAAATGGCAACTCGACCGCAATCGTCAAGAAATCGATCGAAGTAGATTTACACACGCTGGGTGGTAAAATTGGCACCCGCATACGTCTTTCGGATAGGAAAGCATGCGGAGATGGTCGGATGATCCGGCTTGTTCTTTCAAACCGGTGCGCTGCGCTTACTTGAAGCCGCGAGCCGTAAATGAAAGCGGCAGGGAGCGAAAAAATGCGCGAGCAGACTATTCCGATTGAAGTAGCTCCCGTGACTGATCGCCTTCGCCGGATTGCCCGTCCTGTTTCCCATGCCTTCCGATAGAAAAAGGCTTAACGGACAAGCTGGCGACCATGCGCGACAACGACCATACCGCTACGGATATTGGCGGATGCGAACGCAACTCATGGACAAAAGAAGTATGGGCCGTGCCCGAGGCTTAGCCACGGTTACCTCTAAAGCGGTAGGGGAAAACAGCCGTCTTCGGCGTCTGGCCACCGAATGAATCTCATCCGGCAAACGTCCTCGACATAGTGCAATGCGTTCAGAAATGAAACGCCTCGCCTTTTCGAGACCATCGTCAGCCGTCGCAGCCAAGCTATATCTGCGACCCAACCGCACATAACAGCCGGGGAGATCAGCATAGACCCAAAATAATTCAGGTATGTAGCGCCTGATACCAACAGATCAAGAAGAAATATGAAGAAACACGCCATTAATTACAGCATCTTGGAGGCGGAAATTGATATTTCGCCCAACGCATTTCTATACTATTATTATCCAATTAAACTCCAATGGTATATTGGAACTCCTGCGTAACGCGACTTATCGGCATCGAAATTAACCGAAACCAAGAACCGATACGAAGGAGCTATACAGGCCAAGTGATTTACGATAAATTAGGGATATCTTTTGGAATTAGTATTTAGCCGCCATCTGGTTTTTTAACTAAAAAGTTTCGAAATGACGCGGCAAAACGCAGGCCTTGGGTGGGTACAAATCACATCGTGAAAAGTAAAGGTCAGACCATGTGTCTTGGCGTGGAGTATCGTGATCATGACATCAACACAGATAAATACAGGTGGGACAAAGCTTTCCGATCATAGATTCAAAGACATCTCTGCAGTGAACGGGAGATCCCTTCCGATAGGTTTTTCCCCGCGGGAAAAATCCGTCATGATACTGGACCGGAGGGCCCTGGACGGGCAGTGCCTGGCAAGATGCCTGGCATCGCAAAAAGTTGAAATGGAATTCATCGCAGTTACATCGACCGAGAACTGGAAATCCTTGAAGGACGATGTATCTCCCCTCGCCGCTATCCTCCTCAATATTGGAGGGGAGAGCGCCGGTGATCCGTCCGTCGCCGAGAAGGTGAGAGCACTTTCGATGGAATTTGGAGTTCCCGTAATCCTTCTTGCGGATTCCGTGGACCTCCTGCAGATCATGAAAGCCTTGGAATTCGGTGCAAGAGGCTACATCCCGTCATCGGTAACGATCGACGTCTGTATCGAGGCCATAGCATTATCACTGGCGGGAGGCGTCTTCCTCCCCGCAAGCAGCGTGCTTGCGATGCGCCAGGTGCTCGTGACCGAGACCCCGCCTCTGCGCCCGCTCGACAGCATGTTCACGACCCGGCAGATCGAAGTCGTGAATGCGCTGCGCCGCGGCAAGGCGAACAAGATCATCGCCTACGAACTCAATCTGAGAGAAAGCACCGTCAAGGTGCACATAAGAAACATCATGAAGAAGATGAAGGCGACCAACCGGACCGAGGTGGCCTACAAACTCAACGAGCTGTTTCCGCTCGATGCCTAGAGCAATTCCAGAAAAGCACAGCAGTTTTGCGTCCGGAATTGCATAAAAACAAAAGAAAGAGCCTTTTCGCGATAAGGAGAAAAGCGGAAATGCTTTAGCGGATCAGCAAGCTTATCGGCACCGGTGGGAAATGCCAAAGCCTTGATTTTAGCCGATCACCACGATCGGCCTGGCGATGACGGAGAAAAATTGCTGAGCAGGTTCCAAAGGCCTGCTCAGCAATTTGCCATTCAGGGCATCTTGTAAGGGTGAACTCGGCCCGCTGACCGAGGCGCGTGACTATCCCTTGAGCTGGAATGGATGAACCGATCCGCTCTCCGTCTGGGCGGCTTGGAGGTTCCTGTAGCGCCCATTCTTCCTGGCGATGAGATCGGCGTGGCTGCCGCTCTCGACGATGCGGCCGTCGTCGACGACGAGGATGCGATCGGCGTTCGCGATGGTGGCGAGGCGGTGGGCGATGACGAGGGTCGTGCGGCCTTCGGAAAGTTCGGCCAGCGATTGCTGGATGGCCCGTTCGGTTTCCGTGTCCAGCGCCGAGGTCGCCTCGTCGAGGATGAGGATCGGCGGGTTCTTCAGGAAGATACGGGCAATCGCGAGGCGCTGCTTCTGGCCGCCCGAGAGTTTGACGCCGCGCTCGCCGATGACGGTGTCCAGACCCTCCGGCAGGTTGGCGATCACGTCGTCGAGGCGCGCCCGGCGGGCGGCATCGCGGATCTCCGCCTCGCTGGCCTCGAGCCGGCCATAGGCGATGTTCTCGCGGATCGTGCCGGCGAACAGGAAGACGTCCTGCTGCACGATGCCGATATTGGAGCGCAGCGACCGCAGCGTCATGTCCCTGATGTCGATGCCGTCGATGGCGATCGCGCCCGACGCGATCTCGTAGAAGCGCGGCAAAAGCGAGCAGATCGTCGTCTTGCCGGCACCCGAGGGGCCGACGAAGGCAATGGTCTCCCCCGCCCTGATGGCGAGGTCCAGCCCGTCGAAGATCGGCTTGTCGTCGCGGTAGCCGAAATGCACGTCGCGGTAGGCGATGTCGCCGCGAAGCCGGCCCGCATCCCTTGCCCCCTCGCCATCCCGGATGTCGGGCTCGGTATCGAGGAACTGCGTATAGCGCGTGAAGCCGGCAATGCCCTTCGGATAGGTCTCGATGATCGAGTTGATCTTGTCGATCGGCCGGAAGAAAACGTTGATCAGCAGCAGGAAGCCGACGAAGCCGCCCGGGGAAAGATCGCCGTGCACCACGAACCAGGCACCGGCCAGCATCACCACCACCTGCACGAAGCGCATGGAGAGGTAGGAGAGCGAGGCGGAGGCCGCCATGACCCTATAGGCCTGCATCTTGGTGACGAGATAGTTACTGTTGCTCTCGGCAAAGAGCTTGCGCTCGTGATCCTCGTTGGCAAACGCCTGCACGACGCGGATGCCGCCGACATTCTCCTCGATGCGCGCGTTGAAATCGGCGACGCGGCCATAGAGCGCATGCCAGGTGGTCGTCATGCGGGAGCCGTAATGCGTCGTCACCCAGGCCGTCAGCGGCACGATGACGACGGTGATCAGCGCCAGCGGCACATGCACCCAGAGCATGAGCACGAAGGCGCCGATCAGCGTCATGACGGCGATGAAGAGGTCTTCGGGGCCATGATGGGCGACCTCGCCGATCTCTTCCAGGTCCTTGGTGAGCCTTGCGACGAGATGGCCGGTCTTCTGGTTGTCGAAGAAGCCGAAGGAGAGCTTTTGCAGGTGGTCGAACGCTTTGCGGCGCATCTCCGCCTCGATGCGCACGCCGAGCATGTGGCCCCAATAGGTGACGATGACCTGCAGGCCGGCATTGAGCAGATAGATCAGGAAAAGCCCGACCGCGGCAAGCGCGATGACGTCGAGCTGGCCGGTCGGCAGCAGGCGGTCGATAAAGAGCGTCACCGCCACCGGAAAGGCAAGCTCCAGCAGGCCCGCCGCCACCGCGGACGTAAAGTCCAGCGCGAACAGGCGCCGGTGCGGGCGGTAGTAGGCGGCAAAACGCTTCAGGAGATCGGACATGGGAAGCAGGCTTTCGGTATCGTCTTATAGCTTAGACGATCGACTAACCCGTTTCTTCCTCTTTTGCCGCAAGAATTTTGCCCGCCGCATGGTTTTTATTCTCTCACAGGCCCAGTGCGATTCCATCCTTGCGCGATTCCGAGCCGCCGATCAGCGTGCCGTTCTCCCAGTCGATGCAGATCGCCTGCGCGCCGCCGATGGGGCCTTCCGCCGGGACGATCGAGAAGCCGCGGCGTTCCAGTTCCTGCGCGCTCGCCGCCGGCAAGGTGTGTTCGGCCTCGACGAACGTACCACCTGAACGCGGAATGAGACGCGGCAGGTCGATCGCCTCCTGCAGGTCCATGCCGTAGTCGAAGACTTTCGAGATGAGATGCGCATGGCCCAGCGCCTGATAGTAGCCGCCCATCACGCCGAAGGGCATCTCGACGCGGCCGCCGCGGGTCACCATGCCCGGGATGATCGTGTGCAGCGGGCGCTTGAGCGGTGCCACCACGTTCGGATGGCCGGCCTTCAGCGAAAAGCTCTGGCCGCGATTGTGCAGGACCACGCCGGAGCGCGGCGCAACGAGGCCGGTGCCGAAGCTGTCGAACACCGAGTTGATGAAGCTGACTGCGTTGCGGTCACGGTCGACCACGGAGATGTAGACCGTGTCGCGGTGCAGCGGCATTTCGAAGGGCGGGAGATCGGTGAGCGCATGGCGCAGGTCGATCATCGCCGCCAGCCGGTCGGCGAGGCCGTCCGAGAGCAATTCGTCCATGGGTACGTCCGCCTTGTCCGGATCGGCGACCAGGGCATCGCGCGCGGCATAGGCAAGCCGCGTCGCCTCGATCTCGATATGCAGCCGGTCCGGCGATTGCGGGTCGCCCTTGGCCTCGAAGCGGCTGAGGATGTTGAGGATGAGCAGCGCGATGATGCCCTGGCCGTTCGGCGGGCATTCGTGAATGGTGTAGCCGCGGAAATCCGTGGCCACGGGCGTGACATAGTCCCCGCGCGCGGCGGCAAAATCCTCCATCGTGTGCAGCCCGCCGAGGGAGCGGAGATAGGACACCATGTCCTCCGCGACCGGCCCGGTATAAAAGCCGTCGCGTCCCTCGGCCGCGATGCGCCTCAGCGTCGCCGCAAGCTCCGGCTGCCGGTGGACCTCGCCGATGCGCGGCGCCCGGCCGGCCGGCAGGAAGATGCGGGCGGCATTCTCATCGGCGGCGAGGACCTCCTCCTCCAGCAGCCAGTCGCGGTGAACCCGCGGGCTGATCGCATAGCCTTCCTCGGCGAAGCGGATGGCAGGCGCAAGCACCTTATCGAAAGCGAGCCGGCCGTGATCGGCGTGGAGCCGGGTCCAGGCATCGATCGCGCCCGGAATGGTGACCGCCGACGGCGACTGGCGCGGTACTTCCGTAAGGCCCCGCTCATTGAACCATTCGAGGGTCAAGGCGGCCGGCGTGCGGCCGGAGCCGTTGTAGGCGATGACCTTGTCGGAACCACCGGGCGAAAAGAGCACGAAGCAGTCGCCGCCGATGCCGGTCGAACCCGGCTCGACGGCACATTGCACCGCCGAGGCAGCGATAGCCGCGTCCATGGCATTGCCGCCCGCCTCCATGATCTGGAGCGCCACCAGCGTGGCGGAGGGATGCGAGGTCGCCGCCATGGCATGGCGGGACACGGCGACGGACCGCGTCGCCTTTTCGAAATTGCGCATGCTCTTCGTCCTCCAGGCTGTCGTTCGTTATGTCAGGAAGCCCTTGCCGAAACGCTCGCGCGCCTTGCGGGAGAAGGCCGAGATGGTGGCATGGTCGGCCGAGCGCGCGGTGACGAGGACGAATTCCACATCTTCGAGCGCCGGCAGCAAGGGCGGCGGTATTTCGCGAAGGCCCGCCGGCGCCAGGCTGCGCGGCTGCACCAGCACGCCCATGCCTGCCCGCGCGGCAGCCGTCAGCCCGCTGAGGCTCTGACAGGAGCAGACGATGCGCCAGGGCGTCCGGCCGCGCTCCAATGCCTCCATCAGGAGTTGGCGCGTGAGGCTCGGCGGCGGGAAGACGATCAGCGGCAGTTCCGGCTTCGCTAGCACCGCCTCCGGATCGCTCGCAAGCCAGACGAGCGGCTCGCGCAGAATGGCATCGCCGCGCTGCTCGCCGATCCGGCGCTTGGCCATGACGAGATCGAGTTCACCACGATCCTGCATTCCGGCAAGCGTCTTGGAGAGCGCGACGGAGAGCTGGAGGTCGACCGAGGGATAATCCGCGATGAAATCCTCAAGAAGGCCCGGCAATTGCCCGCTCACCAGATCCTCCGAAATGCCAAGACGGAAGGGGCCGCGCGGCGCATCCGCATCGAACTGTGCGACCGCCTGCCGCTCGAGCGCTAGAAGCTGGCGCGCATGCGGCAGCAGCGCCTCCCCTTCCGCCGTCAGCCGGACGGCATGGGTATCCCGGTCGATGAGCCGCCGGCCGAGCCCCCGCTCCAGCCGCTGGAGGTGCTGGCTGACCGTCGATTGGCCAAGATTCAGCCGCTCGGCGGAGAGCGTGAAGCTCTTCGTCTGCGCCACCATCACGAAACTGCGCAACTGGACGAGATCAAGCATATCACAAAGCTAGATAAGCCTTATCGTTTGCATCGAGAAACAGGATAGCTAAACTTACAGGCCTGTCGAGGCCCACCAATCGAGTAGCGATGAAAAAACTTCTCCCCGATACTTTCACCTGGCTCCTTGTCGCCGCCGTCATCCTCGCCTCGCTCCTGCCGATCTCCGGCGAGCCGGCGGCGTGGTTCGGCATCGCCACCAATGTCGCGATCGCCCTCCTTTTCTTCCTGCATGGCGCGCGCCTTTCCACGGATGTGGTGATCGCGGGCTTCCTGCACTGGCGCCTCCAGCTCTTCATCCTCGTCACGACCTTCGCGGTGTTTCCATTGCTCGGCCTCGGGCTCGGCCTCTTTTCGCCCTGGCTGATCGAGCAGCCGATCTATCTCGGGCTGCTGTTCCTCTGCGTCCTGCCCTCCACGGTCCAGTCGTCGATCGCCTTCACGTCGATTGCCGGCGGCAACGTGCCGGCCGCGATCTGCGCCGCCTCGACCTCGAACATTCTCGGCATTTTCCTCACGCCCGCCCTCGTCGCCCTGCTCTTCTCGGCCGGCGGCCATGTCGGCATGTCCTTCGACATGGTCTGGAAGATCATGCTGCAGCTCTTCCTGCCCTTCGTCGCGGGTCAGGTGCTGCAGCCGTTCATCGGCAAATGGGTGCGCTCGAAGAAGAGCCTGCTGACGCCCTTCGACCGCGGCTCAATCCTCATGGTCGTCTATCTCGCCTTTTCCGAAGCGGTAACGGAGGGAATCTGGCACAGGGTCGCGTTGGAAGATCTCGCGCTTCTCATCCTCGTCGACAGCCTCCTGCTCGCCGTGGTCCTCGTCATCACCAGCGTCGGCGGCAAGCTGCTCGGCTTCAACCGCGAGGACCGCATCACCGCCGTCTTCTGCGGCTCGAAAAAGAGTCTGGCGAGCGGCGTGCCGATGGCGAGCGTCATTTTCGCCGGCCAGTCGATCGGCGCGATCGTTCTGCCGCTCATGCTGTTTCACCAGATCCAGCTCATGGTCTGCGCCTGGCTCGCCCGCGTCTATGCCGATAGGCAGAAGTCCGCGGAGACCGCGCCGGCGCCGGTCTGACCGCCGGCCCGTACTATTTGGCGGGTTTGGGCGCCGTCAGCAGGACGACCGGGCCGCGGCAATATCCGCGACGACCGAAAGCGCGAGCGAATGGGAGTCCCGCGCCTTGTCGAAAATCCCGATCGGCGCCTTGATACGGGCGAGGTCGGCTTCGCTGCAACCCCGCTGCCGCAAGGCGGCGCAGCGCTTCTCGTGGGTCCGGCGGCTGCCGAGCGCGCCGATATAGAAGACGCCGGAAGCGAGCGCACTTTCGAGGAGGGGCAGCTCACGATCGATGTCGTGGAACAGCAGCGCGACGGCGGTGTCAGCGTCGAGCTGATCGGCCGAGATGGTCTGGCCCCGCCCCACCACGAGGACATCGTGGCCGGCCGCAGCGGCAATGCGCGCCACGGCCCCGGCTTCCATCGGCGTTCCACCGATAAGGAGCCTCGGCTTCGGGCGATAGGCCCGGACGAAACAATCCCCTTCCCAGCCGCTCGGCCCCTCGCCCGGTTCGAAGGCCAGCGTCTGCGCTGCCGGCTGGTAACGCAGGCGGACGGGCATGCGCCGCTGCAAAGCCGCCAGGATTTCGCGAAGAACGGCGCTGTCACGCAGGACATGGATGGCGAGCGTGATGCCGCCGCCGCAGGGCAGCACTATGTCGAAGAAGGGCGAGCCCTCGCCGAGCCGGAGGTTCCGGTCCAGGCCTTTCCCGAGCGCGACCAAGGCGTCCGCCGCAACGGCGGCCTCGGTACAGCCGCCGGAAACGAAGCCGCAATAAAGGCCGTCCTCCCGCACTGCCATCTGCGCACCGATGGCGCGGGCGGCACCCCCGCGGATTTCGACGAGCGTGACCAGCGCGGCGCGATAGCCCTCGTCGATGGCCTCGGCGGCGAAGGCGAGGATTTCCGCCGCATCGTCCGAGAGGAAGGCGGCGCGGGGTTCGGGCGCGAGCGTTTCCGGGTCGGGAGCGATGCGGGCAGTCATGTTATTCCACCCCGCCCTGCGTTCCCTGCCAGCGGCGGACGATGCCGGGGTCGAGGTCGAAGAGATCGAGCACCCGGCCGACGGTGTGGTCGACCATTTCCTCAAGGCTTTGCGGCCTGGCATAGAAGGCCGGCACGGGCGGGTAGATGATGCCGCCCATTTCCGTCACCTGCGCCATGTTCCTGATATGGCCGAGATGCAGCGGCGTCTCGCGCAGCATCAGCACCAGCCGGCGGCGCTCCTTCAGCACGACGTCGGCGGCGCGCGAGAGCAGGTTGTCCGTCGTGCCGGTGGCGATCTCCGCCATGGTCTTCACCGAGCAGGGCGCGACGATCATGCCGAGCGTCTTGTAGGAGCCGGACGAACAGACCGCACCGATATCCTTGTTGGAATGGGTGGTCGTCGCCAGCGCTTCCAGATCCTGCCTGGTGAAATCCGCCTCGGCCGCGAGCGTGATGCAGGCGGCACGCGACATGATCAGGTGCGTCTCGATTTCGAGGTCGCGCAGCACTTCGAGGATGCGCTTGCCGTAGATGACCCCGGAAGCCCCCGAAATGCCGACGATCATGCGTCTTGGCCGCATCGACATGACTTATCCCGCCGATTTGAGAAGCGCGGCGGCGCGCGCGGTCGCCTCGTCGCTGATGCGGGCGCGCACGCCATGAAAATTCGGGCCGCGGGTCGCATCGAGGCCCATGCGGGACGTCGTGCCGATGCCGCTTGCCGAGGGGTCGAGCGCATTGCCCGGCAGACCCTCGATGATGACGACATCCTTGTGCGGCTGGAAATGGGTGGCGAGCGCCCAGAGCACTTCTGAATCCTTGGTGATATCGACGTCCGCGTCCACCACCACGACATTCTTCAGGTACTGGTCCCAGCCGAGCAGGCCGAGCATGACCTGCCGCGCCTCGCCCTCGCGGGTCTGGTTCATGGCGATATAGGCATGGAAGTGGGTGCCGGACGACGGATAGTGCACGGCGGTGATCGAGGGGAAACGAGCCTTCAGCTTCTCCACCACCTCGGCCTCGCGCGGCACGCGGCCGAGATTGAGGTGCTCGGCCGAATTGCCGCCCGCGACGGAGACGAGCATGGCATCGCGCCGGCGCAGGATGGTTTCGACGGTGAAAAGGTTGTTGGTCGAGCGGTCGGAGGAATAGCCGGTGAACTCGCCGAACGGGCCTTCCGCGACGTGCGCCTCGGGATCGATCACGCCTTCCAGCACGATCTCGGCATGGGCGGGAACGCGGATGCCGTATTTCGGCGTGCGCACGACCTGCAGCGGCTCGCCCATCAGGCCGCCGGCGACGTCGCGCTCGTCCTCGCCGAAGGCAAGGCGGGCGGAGGCGGCGATCATGAACAGCGGATGGCCGCCGATCACCATGGCGACCGGCATCGGCTTGCCCTTCTCCTTCGCCATGTTCATCAGGCGCCAGAGATGGCCGCGCGAATGCAGCGAGGTCGCGAGCGAATTCTTCGAGTGGATCATCGCGCGGTGATAGCTGAGATTGCCGGCTCCCGTTTCAGGGTGCTCGCCGATGATGATGCCTGATGTGATGTATTTCGCGCGGTCCGTGTCGAAATGCTTGAGCATCGGCAGCGCATGGAGATCGACGTCATCGCCGGAGATGATCTCCTCGGTGATGGGGCCGCTTTCCAGAACTTCCGGCGTGAACGGCCGGTTGGAGCGGGCCTGATAGGCCTCATGCAGGTTTTCCGCGGTCGAGCCGAGCAGGCGGGCGATGCGCTCGCGCGAGGCGAAGATATTGCAGACGACCTCGGCGCCGATGCCGCTGACGTTCTTCAGGTGCAGCAAGGGATGCTGCCCCTTGTCCGCAAGGGTCCAGATCAGCGCGGTGGCGTCCTGATCGTCCGAGACCGGCCGGGCGATGGTAATGACGTCCTCGGGATGTTCCGCCCGGTAATCGGCCAGGAAACGGCGGACGTCTTGCTTGTGGTACTCTGTCATGTCTCGGCCTCGGATCACTGCGGGTGGGTAGCGGCGCCCCGGAGGGCGCCGCCGTGTTCAAATCAAGCCGGCTGCAGCAGATGCTTGCCGGTGGCGCGGTCGACGCCGGCATAGCTGTCCGTCAGGCGCGCCTGGGCGTCCTTCAGGTCGCGCGGCGGCGGCGAGGGATCGATGCCGACGAGCTTGGCGATGTTGTTGCCGAGATAGCCTTCCAGATCGTCCTCGGAGAGGTTGATGCCGTGCGGCGGGTCCTTGCAGAGCACTTCCAGCTCACGCAGCCACATGCCCGGATCGTTCGGCGGGCTGTCCGTGCCGAAAACGATCTTGTTCTTCGGCAGCTGCTGGGCGAACTCGACGATGCGCGACTGGAAGCACCAGCCGGACTCGCAGTAGACGTTCGGCGTATCCATAGCCATCCAGAAGGACTCGAACGAGTAGTTGCCGCCCGTCTGGATGCCGAAGTGACCGATGATGAAGTTGACCATCGGGAACTCGCGGATGATCGGGTAGAACATCGTCGGGATCGTGTAGGGGCCGTCGCCGGTGTGGATGAGGACGACGACGCCGAGCTCGGCGCACTTCTTCATCGCCGGACGCAGCCATTCGAGCGCACGGTCGGGACGATAGCCATGCATGTTGGCATGCAGCTTCAGCATCTTGAAGCCGTATTCCTTGACGTGGAATTCCAGCTCCGCAGCGCCGTTCTCGGGCCCCCAGCGCGGGTTGTAGTTGAAGTTGCCGATGAAGCGGTCCGGGTACTTCTCGCACAGCTCGGCAATATAGGCCATGTAGTCGCGGATGCCTTCGCGGCCCTTGCGGTTGCCGTCACGGTAGCCGGTGTTGCCCGGCGGCGGCTGGATGAAGCCCATGTCGATCCGGCGCGGCTTGCCGTTGATCATGTAGGGGCCGTCCATCAGCTTGAGCATGCGCTCGCCCGTGAAGGGCGTACCCGTATGACGCCACGCCTCGTCGACGAGGTTGGTCGGGTGAAGATGGGTATCGATGATCATTGTTCACTCCGTTCTTTTACGCGGCGATCTGGACGCCGTGCTGGCGCAGATACGCCTCGGCTTCCTCGACGCTTGCCGGCGGCGCGGTCGGCTCGAGGCCGATCATGCGGGCGAGGTTGTTGCCCAGGTAGTCTTCCAGATCGTCCTCGGAGAGGTTCAGGCCCTGCGGCGGCTCGTGGCAGAGGACTTCCAGAAGGTTGATCCACATGCCCGGCTCGTTCGGCGGGGTGTCGGAGCCGAAGAGGATCTTGTGCTTGGGCAGGACCTTGGCGAATTCGACGATACGCGACTGGAGGCACCAGCCGGATTCGACGTAGACGCTCGGCGTGTCGAGGGCCATCTGCATCGGCTCGAACACGTAGACGCCGCCCGTCTGGACGCCGAAGTGGGCGAGGATGAAGTTGATCTCCGGGAATTCGCGGATGATCGGGTAGAACTCGGTCGGGATCGAGTACGGGCCGTCGCCGGTATGCACCTTCACCATCAGGCCGAGCTCGGCGCACTTCTTCATGGCCGGGCGCAGCCAGTCGAGCGCGCGGTCCGGGCGGTAGGCGTGCATGTTCGCCTGGAGCTGGACCATCTTGAAATCGAATTCCTTGGCGTAGCGTTCGATTTCGTCGACGCCGTTCTGCACGCCGTAACGCGGATTGTAGACGAAGCAGCCGAGGAAGCGGTCGGGATGCTCGGTCACCATCTTTTCCGTGTAGCCCATGTACTGGCGGATGGCGGCCTTGCCTTCCAGGTCCATGATTTCATGGGTGTAGATGGTGTTGCCCTGCGGCGGCTGGATGAAGGCCTTGTCCACGCGGCGCGGCTTGCCGTTCACATAGTACGGGCCGTCCATCATCTTCAAAAGCTTGTCGCCGGTGAACGGCGGTCCGTCGTGGCGCCAAGCCAGGTCCACCAGATCGGTGGGGTAGCAGCTTAGGTCGATTATCATTCTTGTTCTCCTGTCGTAGAGGGTCCGGTCGATGCGGGGCCGCGCGGCAATGCCATGCCGGCCGAAGCCGGGCACGGATCCGCGATCTCAGGAAATGCCAAGGACAGAGAAGAACGGCCTGCAGCGCGCCCAGAGCGAGCACGAGCGACGGGTGTTCCTTTCGTAGTCAGCATCGACATTGCGGCCTCATCTTCCAACAGACGGTGAGCAATTGTCGGTGCTTCTACTCGGCGCCAGAAGACCATGCGACTCGCTTTATGTCAATAAAATAATCAATCTAAGCCATTATTTTTAAAGGGATATTCTGAAAAACAGCAATGACCGCCCGCGCGCTGGAGGGTGCGCGGGCGGTTCAGACAGAGGACTTGTGCAAGGCGTCTTGCGACGGGAGAAGCGCCGTCAGGCCGCCAGGCAGGCGCGCAAGTTTCTGTCGATGCCGTCACGGTCGAGATTGCGGCCGATGAAGACGAATTTCGATTTCGGCGTGTCCTCGCCCCAGGCGTGGTCCGGCCGGAAATCGACCAGCTTGTGCACGGCCTGGAGCACGAAGAAGCGGTCGTCGTTCGCCACCGAGACGATGCCCTTGGTGCGGAAGATGTCGTCGCCGTGCTCGCCGAGATAATCCTTCAGGAAGCCCGCGAGCTTCTCGCCGTCGAAGGACTGCGGATAAACGAACGAATGGGACTTCACCGTCGCGTCATGGCTATGGGGCCGCAAAGCCGTCTGGTGGCCGTGCCCATGGTCGTGATCGGGATGATCGCAGGCCTCGTCGTGGCAATCGTGATGATGCGCGTGGTCGTGGTCCGGGTGGTCGCAGGCCGCGTCGTGGCATTCGTGGCTGTGATGGCCATGCGCATCGCGGTCGTCGTCCATGTCGATGTCGAGAATTTCCGCCCGCTCGCGTACATAGGACGGCCGGAAGCCGTTTACGCCGAGGATGTTGGACAGGTCCACCTTGCCGTAGGTCGAACGCAGGATCGGCGCCGTCTGGTTGAGCTTGCGGAGCGATCCCTCGAGCGAACCGAGGGCTTCCTCGGAGGCAAGGTCGATCTTGTTGACGAGGATGCGGTCGGCCGCAACGATCTGGTTGACCGCCTGGTTGTCGCTGCCGTCGAGCACCGGATCGTAGAGGTGCTGGTCGATATGCATGGCGTCCACCAACGTCACGACGGCGTCCAGCTCCACTTCCTCGGCGACGCTGCGATCGACGAAAAAGGCGGTGGCGACAGGCGTCGGGTCGGCAAGGCCCGATGTCTCGACGATGATATGGTCGAACTTGTCCTTGTGGCTGAGCAGCTTCTTCATGACGTCGATCAGGTCGTTGCGCACATCGACGAAGCAGCAGATGCAGCCGTTCTGCATCTGGAAGATCTCCTCGTCGGAGGCGAGCACGAGGTCGCTGTCCACGTCCACTTCGCCGAACTCGTTCTCGATGACGGCGATCCGGTGGCCGTGGCGCTCGGTCAGGATGTAGTTGAGCAGCGTGGTCTTTCCCGATCCGAGGAAGCCGGTAAGGATCGTGATCGGGAGTTTCTTGGTTGCCGGTTCGATATGCATGTTCATGCGCCCTTCTCCCTCAAGGCTTTCAGAATGTCTTCCGGGGTGATCGGATAGTGGTGGAAACGCACGCCGATGGCGTCATGGATGGCGTTGGCGATGGAGGGGCCGATCGCGATGATCGGATCCTCGCCGACGCCCTTGGCGCCCCAGGGGCCGCCCGGATCGGGCGCGGCTTCCAGGATGACCGTCTCGATGTCGGGCATGTCCATCGACAGCGGCATCTTGTAGTCGACGAGGCCGGCATTGAGCGACCGGCCGGTCTTCTTGTCGATCACATAGTCCTCGGTCAGCGTGTGGCCGATACCCTGCTGGATGCCGCCCTCGATCTGGCCTTCGGCCGCGATCGGGTGGATGACCCGGCCGACATCGTGCACCGGTACCACGCGCTTGACCTCGACGATGCCGGTTTCCGTATCGACGTCCACTTCGGTGAAGTGCGCAGCGAAGGAATAGGATTTCGTCGGCTCGTAGGTGCCGTTCGCGACGATGTTGGCGGCGGGAATGCCGCGGGACGGACCCATGGCTTCCGCAACCGACATGACGCGGCCGGGATCGGCGATGAGGAACACCTTGCCTTCGGTCATGTCGACCTCGGCCGGCGAGACCTGCAGCTTCATCGCCGCCCGCTCGAGAACCGCGGTGCGGACCTTGCCGGCGGCCATCTTCGCGGCGGTGCCGACGAGATAGGTCGTGTGGCTGGCGAAGGCGCCGATATCCCACGGCACCACGTCCGTATCGCCGTGGATCGTGCCGACATCCTCGAAGCGCACGCCGAGTTCCTCGGCGACGATCTGCGCCAGAGCGGTATGCGCGCCGGTGCCGAGGCCGGCCGCGCCCGTCAGCAGCGTCACCGTTCCGTCCTCGTTGACCTTCACGGTGGCATTGCCCTGTTCCTTGATGCCCGGATAGGCGGAGGAACCGTGCATCTCGCAGCCGATACCCCAGCCCTTGCGGATATGCGGGCGCTTCGGGTCCGGCGTGCGGTCGCGGTTGCGCAGGGCCTTCCAGCCGATCTTCTCGACGCCGTGCTGGATGCAGATCTCCAGCCCGTGCCCGAGGATCGGATGGCCTGACGGCGCGATGTCGCCCTCGCGCACCACGTTCTTCAGTTTGAGCTCCGCCGGGTCCATGCCGAGCCGCTCGGCGGCCTCGTCCATCTGGATATCCAGCGCGTAGTAGCTCTGTACCACGCCATAGCCGCGGAAGGCGCCGTTGATCGGCGTGTTGGTATAGACGCAGCGTCCTTCCAGACGCACGTTCTCGCAGCGATAGAGCGAGGTGGCCGCGGTGGTGCCGACGATGGTCACGCCCGGACCATGCGAGCCGTACGCGCCCGAATCGTACACCAGCTTCATGTCGCGCGCGACGAGGGTGCCGTCGTTCTTGAAGCCCTGCTTCAGCCAGATCTTGCAGGGGTGACGCGAGCGGCCAGCGACGAAGGTCTCGTGGCGGGTGAATTCCATCTTCACCGGCCGGCGCGTCTCCTTGGCGAGCAGCGCGCAGAGGAATTCATGCTGGAACAGGTCCTGCTTGGCGCCGAACCCCCCGCCCATGTGGTCGACCAGCACGCGTACCTTGGTCAGCGGCAGGCCGAGCACTTCGGCAAGGATGCCGCGCACCATGAAGGAGGTCTGCGTCGAGGTCCAGAAAGTCAGCTTGTTGGAACCGTCCCAGTCGGCGATGCAGACATTCGGCTCCATATAGGCCGGATGCGGCCGCCCGCCGGAAAAGGTGCCTTCGAGCACGAAATCCGCCTCGGCAAAGCCCGCATCGACATCGCCGCGCTTGACGCGCACCGGGTCGAGCACCAGGTTGCCGCCCGGCCCGACGTCGTGGATGAGCGGCGCGCCGGGCTGCGCGGCGTCTTCGGGCTCGAAGACGGCCGGCAAGGGCTCGTATTCCACCTCGATCAGATCCAGCGCCTCGTCGGCGATCTCTTCGCTAATCGCGGCGACGGCGGCGACGCCCTCGCCCCAGAAACGCACCTTGTCGTCGAGGATGTACTGATCCTTGGTGCAGGAGGCCGAGCGCGGATGCGGCGAACCGTAGTGCAGCACGCGCGGCACGTTCTCATGGGTCAGCACTGCCTTGACGCCGGGATAGGCAAGCGCCTTGCTGACGTCGATGCTCTTGATGCGGGCATGGGCGATGGCGGCGCGCTTGATCTTGCCGTGCAGCATGCCGGACAGCTTGATGTCGCCGGTATATTCGGCCTCGCCCGTCACCTTTTCGAGCACGTCGTCGCGCTTGACGCTCTTGCCGATAATCTTGAAGTCGCGCTTCTCGATAGGGGTCGTCATGTTCATGATCTTGCTGCCTCCATCTCGCGCGCGGCGGACTTGATCGCGTCGAAAATCTTCGTGTAGCCCGTGCAGCGGCAGATATTGCCGGAAAGGCCGAAGCGGATGTCTTCGTCGGTCGGGTTCGGGTTGTCGTCGATCAGCTTCTTGGCCATCATCAGGATGCCCGGCGTGCAGAAGCCGCATTGCGAGGCGCCGTGCCGCATGAAGGCATCCTGCAGGGGATGCAGCGTATCGACGCCCGACTGGAGCCCTTCGATGGTCTCGATCGTGCGGCCTTCCGCCTCGACGGCGAGCATGAGACAGGCATTGACCGGCTCGCCGTCGACGATGACGGTGCAGGCACCGCAATCGCCAACGTCGCAGCCCTTCTTGGTGCCGGTGAGGCCGACGTCGTCGCGCAGCGCGTCGAGCAGCGAACGGCAGGTATCGACCGCCATGTCGCGCGCCTCGCCGTTGACGGTGAATTCCACGATCCGTTTCATGCGAATGTCTCCAATGCCTGTTTGATCGCGCGGCCGGTCAAGACGCCGACCATGTCGCGACGGTAATCGGCGCTGGCGCGCACGTTGCTGATCGGCGTGCACTCCTCCATCGCCTTGTTCGCGGCGTTCCTGACGGTCGCCGCGTCGAGCGTGGTGCCGCGCAGCATGTTTTCCGCCCCGGGAGCGCGCAGCACGGTCGCGCCGACGGCGCCGAGCGCGATGCGGATGTCGCTGCACACGCCGTCCTCCATGGAGAGGCTGACGGCGACGCCGACGGTGGACAGTTCCATCGCCTTGCGGCGGCCGTGCTTGAGATAGGCCTTGCCGGTATTGTCGCCGGCCGGCGGCACGGTGATGCCGGTAACGATCTCGCCCTTGGCGAGCACGGTCTTGCCGGGGCCGGTGAAGAACTCGGCGAGCGGCACGACGCGCATATTCGTCGGGCTGTAGATGTGAATGAAGGCGCCGTCCGCGATCAGCGGCGGGATCGTATCGGCCGACGGCGAGGCGCGACAGACATTGCCGACGACGGTGGCGCGGTTGCGCACCTGGATGGAGCCGAGCGAGGCGAGTGCGTCGCGCAGGTTGGGGTAGCGCTCGCGCACCAGCGCCAGGCGCTCCAGGCGGCCGACCGTCACCAGCGCGCCGAAGGTCAGCCCGCGCGTCTCGTCATAGGTGATATCGGACAGGCCGGGGATACTCTTGATGTCGACGACGTTGCGCACGCGGCGCAGCCGCTCCCGGATCTCGACCAGCAGGTCCGTGCCGCCGTTGAACAGAAAAGTGTCGTCACCGAGATCGGTGAGAAGACGGGAGGCCTGCTCCAGCGTTTCCGCACGATGGTATTCAAAGCGCCTCATGGCGTTCCTCTTGGATTTCGGCCCTTCGGGCTCGGGGCTCCGGCGGCCGTGGCCGCCGGACTAATATTTGTGGCTTTTCAGGCGAGGTCGGCAGCGGCTGCGCCGTTCTTGACCTCGGGCTCATCCGTCTCCTTCGCGGGCACGCCGTTGAAGAGGATGTTGAGCAGGGCCGCCGCGAAGGTGCCGACCAGCACGCCGCTGTGCAGGAATTTTCCGAGTGCGGCAGGAAGCTGGGCGAAGATATTGTCCGCAACGACCGGCACCATGGCGAGGCCGACGCTGACCGCGACGATGTAGAGGTTGCGCCGGTTGGCCGCGAAGTCCACTTTCGCCAGAATCTTCACGCCCGTCGCCGAGACCATGCCGAACATCACGATAGCGGCACCGCCGACGACGTAGCTCGGAATGGACGCACTGACGAAGGCCACCTTCGGCAGCGAGCCGAGCAGGATCAGGATGACGCCGCCCGCGGCCACGACCCAGCGGCTGAGCACGCCGGTGATCTGCAGCAGGCCGACATTCTGCGCATAGGTGGTGTAGGTGAAGGTGTTGAGCAGGCCGCCGATGATGTTGCCGACGCCGTCGGTGCGCAGGCCCCGGGTCAGTTCGGTCTGGGTGATCTTGCGCCCGGCCATGTCGCCGACCGCCAGGAACTGGCCGGTCGATTCGATCATCATCACCACCATGACGGCACAGAGCGAGAAGATCGACCAGAACTCGAAGATCGGCCAGCCGAAGGCGAGCGGATGGATGATCTGCACCCAGCCGGCATCCGTCACGCCGTGGAAATCCACCTTGCCGAAGGCGATGGCGATGGCAAATCCGATGCCGATACCCATCAAGACCGCGAGGTTCGCCAAGAAGCCCTTCAGCACACGGGTGAGCAGCAGGATCGACACGAGGACGATCGCAGCGACGGCAAGCGCGAACGGCGCGCCGTAGGCGGGGTTCGGGATCATGCCTTCGGGACTGCGGATCATCGGCTGGCCGCCCGCGGCCCAGTTGACGCCGACGCGCATCAGCGAAAGGCCGATGACCAGCATAACCGTGCCGGTGACGACCGGTGGGAAGAAGCGCACCCATTTTCCGAAGAAGGGCGCGGCGAGAATGGTGAAGACACCCGAGCCGATGACCGCGCCGATGACGCCGGGCATGCCAAGATCGGGATTGGTGCCCGTCGCGATGATCGACGGGACGGCGGTGAACGAGATGCCCATCATGATGGGCAGCCGGATCCCGACATAACGGCCGAAGCCGAGCGCCTGAATCATGGTGACGATGCCACAACAGAACAGATCCGCGCTGACGAGCATCGCGATCTGCTCCTTGGGCAGGTGCAGGGCTGTGCCGACGATGAGCGGTACGGCGACCGCGCCGGCATACATGACAAGAACGTGTTGCAGGCCCAGAGCAAAAAGGCTCGGGATGGGGTACATCTTCTCGACGGGATCCGTCATTGCAGGATTGGACATTCGCTTTCCTCCCAGCGAACAGTGTTCCGGCGCGGTGGGGGCATCTTGGCCTCATGTTTTATCACCGCACGCCGTACGAGGTGGATCATGCGGCTGGCCAAATCAGCAAACAATCGGCATAATTATATTTATTCATCTAGAAACTGAATGAATGGGTCGGCATGGACATCACGCTGAAGCAGCTTCGAGCCTTCGTCACCGTTGCCAATCTCGGTCAGTTCACGCTGGCGGCGGACAAGCTGGGCTCGTCGCAATCGGCGGTCAGCACGCTGGTCCGGCAGCTGGAAGCCAACCTGAACCTGCGCCTATTCGACCGGCATACGCGGCTTCTGCGCCTCACCCAGGCGGGCATGGACATCCTGCCGATCGCGGCGCGCGCCGTTGCCGACATCGAAGGCATGGTGGAAAGCTCACGGGAACTGAATGCGCTCAGGCGCGGCAAAGTCACCATGGCGGCCGGCACGGTCCAGGCCGCCCTGATGATGCCGCAGCTCGTGCACGGCTTCAACAAGCTCTACCCCGAGATCGCCGTCGAACTGCACGACGTCGCGGAGAAAACCGTGCTCGAACAGGTCGCCAACGGATCGGTGGACCTCGGCATCGGCACGGTGCCGGAGGACGACACGGAACTCATGGGCACGCGGCTGACCACCGACGAGTTCCTGGTCGTGCTCCACGCCGACGATCCCCTCGTGAAGCTGCCGGAACTGCGCTGGACCGACCTTGCCGACCGCAAGCTGATCGGCCCGCAACGCGGCAATCCGATTCGCGACCGGCTGGAGAACGAACTGACGCGCAACGGGATCATCCTGCCGCTCGACAAGGCGATGCAGGAAGTGGCGCTGCCGCTGACGATCATCGGCATGGTGGAGGGTGGGCTCGGCGTCGCGATCATGACCTCCGCCGTCACGCGGCTGGCGACCTCGATGGGTCTCGTCGTGCGCACGCCGACCGAACCGCATATCAAGCGCGAGGTCAGCCTGATCCAGAAACGCACCCGTTCCCTCTCTCCCGCCGCCCGCCGCTTCCGGGACTTCCTGCTGAAATCCGTGCATTGACCGCTCAAAAATTTGCGCGTTATCTGGCGGCGCTGCTGGACTGCGCAGGACGCAGGCAGGCAGGGCGCGGCAATCGAGTGCCGCGCGCGGAGGCCGGCGCCCATGCGCTCCCGGTCAGCCGCCGCTCCCAGCCACGCCAGACCCAGCCACGCCAGACCAGGAGCACCCATGGCTCACTCCCTGAAAGACCGTGCCGAACAGCCCCACGAATCCACCCGACCCAATCGCCCCGATCTTTCCTCCGACGCCATCTGCGCCGCCCGGGAAGACCTTGCCGCCTGCTTCCGCATGGCGGCGCGCAACGGTTTCGAGGAAGGCATCTGCAATCATTTTTCCGCCGTCGTGCCGGGCCATGACGATCTCTTCATCGTCAATCCCTACGGCCATGCCTTTCGCGAGCTGACAGCCTCGAAGCTGCTGATCTGCGATTTCAACGGCACCGTCGTCGAGGGCGACGGCGAGCCCGAGGCGACCGCCTTCTACATCCACGCCGAGATCCACCGCCGCCTGCCGCGCGCCAGGGTGGCCTTCCACACGCACATGCCCTATGCGACCGCGCTTTCCATGACGGACGGCCCGCCGCTGATCTGGGCCGGGCAGACCGCGCTGAAATTCTACGGGCGCACCGCCGTGGACGAGAACTACAACGGCTTGGCGCTCGACTACAGCGAGGGCGCGCGCATTGCCGGCACGGTCGGAGAGGCCGACATCGTCTTCCTGAAGCACCACGGCGTCCTGGTGCTCGCGCCGACCATCGCGGAAGCCTGGGACGATCTCTACTACCTCGAACGGGCGGCGGAAGTTCAGGTTCTCGCCATGTCGACGGGCCGCACGGTTTCGCCGGTGGATCCGGCGATCGCCGAGGCCGCCTACCGGCAGATGCGCGAGGGCGACGAGGACTCCGCCCGCGCCCACCTTGCCGCCATCCGCCGGCAGCTCGACGCGGAAGAACCGCAATATCGGCACTGAGCATCTGCGAGGCCTGCGCCCTGCCGGGTTCAGAGGGCGCGGGCCGACAAAATCTTCAATATATTGATTTAACTTGATTTTATTCGACAAATATTGCGCCCGCGAGAAATCTTAGCACCCGCGATTGTTGCGAATTTTTTATCAAACAATTCAAATAATGAATTTGTTTAAATTAATGGCGCGTGCTTACGTTTGTTTCATAACGAAAAAGGTGGGGACGAATGGTACGTGAAAATCCAACTGCGTCGCTCGCAAATCTGACCCCCGGTCAGCCCTTTGCACTTACCGGCGGAAGCGTCATCCATGCGGACGGTTCGCAATCGGTCAGCGATATCATCGTGGGGGCCGACGGGCGCATCGTCGCCGTCGAGCCGTTCCTCGACGCCACATCCTACGGCGCTTGCATCGACATTTCCGGCATGCTGGTTTCGCCCGGCTTCCTCGATGCCCACCAGCATCTGGACAAGACCGGCGTCCTGCGCTTCACGCCCAACCCGTCCGGCACGCTCCAGGGCGCCCGCGAAGCCTTCGCCAAATATGCCCGCACCGCCGGCCCCGACGATATCCACAAGCGTGCGACGCGCACGGTCGAACGATGTCTTTCCCGCGGCACGACGGCCATTCGCAGCCATATCAACGTCGACAAGGATGCCGGCTTCCACGGCATCGAGACGCTGGCCGGCATCCGCGATGGCGCGAAGGACCGCATCACCCTCCAGCTCGTCGCCTTCATGACGCCCCATCCGGGCCAAGATTTCGACTGGCTGGACAAGAATATCGACGGCGCCGTGGCGCTGGCCGACGCCGTCGGCGGCACGCCCGCCGTTTCCGAAGACCCGCCGCGCTATCTCGACATCCTGTTCTCCGCCGCCGTGAAGGCCGGAAAACCGGTCGATCTGCATCTCGACGAGCACCTCAAGGCCGACGTGCACCTGCTGGACGCCGCCCTCGAAAGGGTCGAGCGCTTCGGCATGCAGGGGCGCACCGTCTTCAGCCATATCTCGGTGCTGAGCGCCCTGCCGCGCTCGGAGTTCCAGCGCATCGCCGAGCGCATGCTGGCGCTCGATGTCGGCGCCGTGACGCTTCCGGCCGCAAACCTCTACCTGCAGGGCCGCGACTACGAGATGCTGCCGCCGCGCGGCCTGACGCGGGTCGCCGAACTGCACCGGGCCGGCGTCACCATCGCCACGGCCTCCGACAATATCCAGGACCCGTTCGTGCCGACCGGCTCGGGCGACATGCTGGAGATCGCCCGCTGGACGCTGCTTGCCGGACATCTGCGCGGCGACGAGCTCGCCGCGGCCCACCGCATGATCACGACGGCCCCGGCCCGCCTGATGGGCCTTGGCAAGGATTATGGCCTTGCGGCCGGCGCCCGCGCCGACTTCATCGTCACCGACTGCCTGGACACCGACACGCTGGTCGCCGGCGGACCGGACCGCGCCTTCGTCTTCTCGAAGGGACGCCTTGTCTCGCAAACCGCCACCACGTCCGTGCACATCGAACGTGCCCGCTTGAAGGAGGATGCATAACCGAACGGCGACTCCGGGGGATTGGAACTTCAATCTAATGGGAGGAATGGAATGAAGAAGACTGCAATTTCACGTCGTTCGTTACTTGCATCCGCTCTCGGCCTGGCCTTCGCCGGTATATCCTGGCAAGTCCCGGCGCATGCCGAAGACTTCAAGATGGGCCTTCTCGTGCCCGGCAGCGTCGCGGAGGAAGGCTGGAACCGCATCGCCTACGACGCGCTGAAGCGGGTCGAGAAGGAGCTCGGCGCCAAGATCAGCTATGTCGAGCTGCCCGACAATCCGGCCGCCTTCGAAAAGGCGTTCCGCGACTATGCGAGCCATGGCTATCAGGTCGTCCTGGGGCACGGCTTCCAGTTTCAGGATGCGGCCTTGACGACGGCGGAGGATTTCCCCGAAACCGTCTTCCTCGTCTCCTCGAGCTATGTGCACGAAGGCAATGTCATCGGCCTCAACACCGATGCCAGCCAGCCCTTCTATCTCATGGGCGTGATCGCCGCGAAGACGGGCAAGGGCGCGGGCCTCATCGGCGGCATGGAAATACCGCCGATCGCGCATGCCTTCGAGGGTTTCGCAAAGGGCGCCAGGAGCGTGAACCCGGACTTCCCGGTATCGACCGTCTTCATCAACAGCTTCACCGACGCGAGCGCCGCCAAGGAAGCCGCCGTGAGCATGATGTCCCAGGGCGCCGATTTCGTCGTTCCCAACGCCAATGCCGCCGGATTGGGCGTCATCCAGGCCGCGCAGGAAGCGGGCACGCAATACGGCACCTTCAGCGTCTACAGCGACTACACGGAGGTCGCCCCCAAGAACATCCTCGGCACCTTCATCGCCGATTACGGCCAGGGCATCGTTCGGATCGTGTCCGCGATCAAGGATGGCAAGGTGCCGGAAAGCAACGTCGATTTCGGCCTGAAGGACGCCGACGTCATCAAGTTCAACTTTAACGACGAGGCCGCCAGATCGATACCCGCGGACCTGCGCAAGCACCTGGAGGAGGTGCGTGCGAAGATCGCTGCGGGCGAGGTCCAGACACGCGCGAAGTAAGCGCCGGCCCTGAAAAACCATCAAAATGGGAGGAAGAGCAATGAGACTTTCAAGAAGAATGTTCCTGGAAGGAGTGGCGGCGCTGTCCATCGCCGTATCCGTTCCGGCAATGGCGCATGCCGAAGACTTCAAGATGGGCCTTCTCGTGCCCGGCAGCGTTTCGGAGGAAGGCTGGAACCGGATCGGCTACAACGCGCTGAAGGGCGTGGAAGAGCAGCTCGGCGCCAAGATCAGCTATGTCGAGCTGCAGCAGAACCCGGCCTCGTTCGAAAAGGCGTTCCGCGACTATGCCAGCCAGGGCTACAAGATCATCCTCGGCCACGGCTTCGAATTCCAGGATGCCGCGCTGGAAGTGGCCCTCGACTATCCGGACACCTATTTCCTGATCTCCTCAAGCGCCATCCATGAAGGCAACGTCATCGGCCTCAACACCGATACCAGCCAGCCCTTCTACCTGATGGGCGTCATCGCCGCGAAGATGGGCCGCAAGGCCGGCCTTGTCGGCGGCATGGAAATCCCGCCGATCCAGCAGGCCTTCGCCGGCTTCAAGAACGGCGCCAAGAGCGTCAATCCGGACTTCCCGATCAGCGAGGCCTATATCGGCAACTTCACCGATACGACGGCCGCCAAGGAAGCCGCGCTGAGCATGATCTCGCAGGGCGCGGACTTCGTGGTGCCGAATGCCTCGGGCGCGACCGTCGGCGGCTACCAGGCCATCTCCGAATCCGGCCCGGACGTGCGCTCCTTCTCGATCTTCAGCGACTTCACCGAAGTCGCGCCCAACAACATTCTCGGCCTCTACGTCGCCGACTATGCGCAGGGCGTCGTGGAAGTCGCGCGTTCGATCCAGGATGGCAAGCCACCGACGGAAAACGTCGTCTTCGGCCTCAAGGACCCGAAGGTCATCTCCTTCACCTTCCGCGATGACGGCCCGGTCTCGGTGCCGGAAGACATCCGCGCCGAGGTCAAGGCGATCAGCGAGAAGATCGCTGCCGGCGAGATCAAGACCGACGGCCAGTGACCGACGGGCGCTGCGGCCGGCCCATCCGGCCGCAGCGCTCCCTTTCGCGCCACACCAACATTCGGACCGATCCATGGAACAGGTAAACCAGGGAGTGCGTGAGAACGTGTATCCTCAAGCAGCCCATACCTTTTACCGGACGCTCTCGCAGATCGCGATCAGCGCCGTTACCCCCATCGCGGCAGTCCTCGTCGCCCTTGCCTGCGGCGCCCTTCTTTTGTGGCTCAACGGCTTCAACGGCAGCGATGCCTTCACCGTCATGGTCTTCGGCTCGTTCCAGGACATGCGCTCGGTGGGCGAGATCCTGCTCAAGGCGACCCCGCTCATCCTCATCGGCGCCGGCCTCTGCGTCGCCTTCCGGTGCAGCATCTGGAACATCGGTGCCGAGGGACAGCTCTATGTCGGGGCAATCGCCGCGACCTTCGTCGGCACCAGCATCGACGGCCTGTCCGTCTGGGTCCACGTTCCGCTTGTCATGGTGGCGGGCGCGCTGGCCGGCGCCGCCTGGGCGGGCATTGCCGGCTTCCTGAAAGTGCGCTTCCAGGCAAGCGAGATCGTCACCACGATCATGCTCAACTACATCGCCCTCATCCTGACGAGCTATCTCGTCACCGGACCGATGCGCGATGCGAGCGCCGCCTATCCGCAATCGGCCCGCCTCGTGCGCGAGGCCTGGACGCCGCGCATCGTCTCGGACATGCGCCTGCATATCGGCATCCTCGTCGCCATCGTGCTGGCGGTCGCACTTTATATCTTCCTGCAAAGGAGCAGCCGCGGCTTTGCGCTGCGCGTCGTCGGCCTCAACCCGCATGCCGCCCGCTATGCCGGCATGGATGTGCGCCGCAACGTGATGATCGCCATCTGTATCAGCGGCGCGATGGCGGGCCTTGCCGGCGCCTTCGAAGTGGCAGGCGTCACCCACCGGCTCTACCAGAACATCTCGCCGGGCTATGGCTTCGAGGGCATCGCCGTCGCGCTGCTCGCCAACAACAATCCCCTGGCGGCGATCCTGTCGGGCGGGCTGTTCGCAACCCTGCGATCCGGTTCGGAGGTTCTCCAGATCACCTCGCAGGTGCCGCAGGTCCTCGTGCTGGTCATCCAGGGCATCGTCATCCTGTCGGTCGTCGCCTTCGCCAAGTTCCGCGAAATAATGCGGATCCTGCGCTAGGCGGCGATTGGAAATCAAAGGCTTAACCCGCCCTCCGCGAGGGACGGACATGATCCAAAGGGGTCCGTTGCATGGACGACATGATGTTTCTCACCTTCCTCGCGACGCTGGCCGGCGCCGCCTGGAGGCTTGCCACGCCGCTGATCTTCGCCTCGATCGGTGAGGTCTTCTCCGAACGGGCCGGGGTGCTCAATATCGGGCTGGAAGGCACGATGCTGGTCGGCGCCTTCTGCGGCTTCGCAACGGCTTTCGCGTCCGGCAGCGTCCTGCTCGGCCTTCTCGCCGGCGTCATCGGCGGCATGCTGTTCGGGCTGATCTTCGCCTTCTTCACCATCACCATCAAGGCGGACCAGATCGTGGTCGGCGCGGCGCTCAACCTGCTCGGCATGGGCCTCACGGCCTTCCTGTTCCGCACCTACTACGTCTCCACCGGCAAGGGCATCGAGATTGCCCAGCCGATCCACATTCCCTGGCTCAGCGACCTGCCCTTCCTCGGCGAGGCCTTCTTCCGGCAGAACCTGATCGTCTACAGCACCATCCTCGTGGCAATCCTTGCCGCCGTCGTGCTCTACCGCACCTCTTTCGGCCTGACGCTGCGCGCCGTCGGCGAGCATCCGAAGGCGGTCGATGTCGCCGGCCGGAACGTTGCGGCCTACCGCTACAGCGCCGTGCTGATCGGCACGGGGCTTGCCGGGCTCGGCGGCGCCTTCCTGACGCTCGGCCACTCCAACCAGTTCGTCGAGGGCATCACCTCGGGCCGCGGCTTCATCGCGCTTGCCGTGGTCGTCTTCGCCCGGTGGTCGCCCATCGGCGCCTTCTTCGTCTCGCTGCTCTTCGGCCTGTTCTATGCCCTGCAGCTCATGCTCCAGGCCCAGGCGTCGATCGTCGTGCCCTACCAGTTGCTGCAGGCGCTTCCCTACATCATGACGATCATCACGCTCGTCGTGGTCCGCGGCAAGGGTGCCGCGCCGAGCAAGCTCGGCCAGCCTTACGAAATGAGGTAACGGACATGTCCCAGAAACCCTTCCTGCGCATCGACAACATCCACAAGCGCTTCGGCCCCATCGTCGCCAGCGACGGCGTGTCGCTGGAAATCGAGGAGGGCGAGATCCACTCGCTGCTCGGTGAGAACGGCGCCGGCAAGAGCGTGCTGATGAGCATGATCTGCGGCATGGTGCGGCCGGACGAGGGCGAGATCGTCTACAAGGGCCAGTCCGTCCGATTCAACAGCCCCCGCGAGGCGATCCGCCAGCGCATCGGCATGGTGCACCAGCATTTCATGCTCGTGCCCAACCTCACCGTCGCGGAAAACTACATCCTCGGCCAGGGAACGGCGCTGCGGCTCATCAACGACATGGACAAGGTCCATGCGAAGATTCGCGAACTGTCAGACCGCTACGCGCTCGACGTGCGGCCCGACGCGATCATCGAGGACCTTTCGGTCGGCGAGCAGCAGCGCGTCGAGATCCTGAAAGCCCTGTTCCACGGCATCGACCTGCTGATCCTCGACGAGCCGACCGCCGTGCTGACGCCGCAGGAAACCGACCGGCTGCTCGCCCTGATGGGCGATCTCGTCAAGGACGGAAAGACCGTCGTCTTCATCTCCCACAAGCTCGATGAAGTCATGCGCGTCAGCAACCGCATCAGCGTCATGCGCGACGGGCGCGTGGTGCACACCGTCAACGTCGCGGACACCAACGCCCGCGACCTCGCCCGCATGATGGTGGGCCGCGACGTGCGCATGGAACTGCCGCGCAGTCCTGCGGCCCCCGGCCCGCTCGTGCTGTCGGTCGAAAAACTCACCTGCCGCAGCGAAACCGGCCTGCCCGCCGTGCGCAATGTCAGCCTTGACGTGCGCGCCGGCGAGATCGTCGGCATCGCCGGTGTTTCCGGCAACGGCCAGACCGAGCTGTCGCTGGCGCTGTCCGGCCTGCTGCCGGTCGATTCCGGCCGCGTCATCCTCAACGGCAAGGACATTACCGGGCTGGACCCGTCCCGCATCAATGCCAGCGGTTTTTCCCACATCCCCGAG
The DNA here is from genome assembly GCF_030733845.1 of Shinella zoogloeoides. Lineage (NCBI taxonomy): Bacteria > Pseudomonadati > Pseudomonadota > Alphaproteobacteria > Hyphomicrobiales > Rhizobiaceae > Shinella > Shinella zoogloeoides. Next base: position 378,246 of record NZ_CP132312.1, on the reverse strand, counting down.
GACCGGCACAAACACGGCATCGTGCTCTCCCTCTCGCTCAGCGAGAACACCATCCTGCAACGCTACGACCAGGCGCCGTTCGCAAAGCGAGGCATGCTGAACCGGCGCACGATCAGCACGCATACGCAGGATCTCATCAAGCGCTTCCGCGTGAAGTCGCGCGACGAGGACCAGCGGATCGGCGATCTCTCGGGCGGCAACCAACAGAAGCTGGTGGTGGCGCGGGAACTGGCGCGCAACCCGGATTTCATCCTCGTCAACCAGCTTGCCCGCGGCATTGATATCGGCGCGATGGAATTCGTGATGGAGGAGATGCTGAAGCAGCGCGACAACGGCCGCGCCATCCTGCTGATCTCCACCGAGCTAGAGGAGCTTTTCGCGATCTGCGACCGCATCCTTGTGATGTGCCACGGCGAAATCCTCGGCGAACTGCCGCCCGACCGCAGCCGTCTTGACGAGCTGGGGCTGCTCATGGCGGGCAATACGGAACAGGCGGCTGAGCAACCAGTGCTTGCCGGCTAGAGCAATTCCAGTAAAAGTTAATGGCGGTTTTCGCACAGGAGCGGCGCCGGCAACGTTTTAGGCAGACCCGGCATGTCCCAAGGAGGGCGGCTCGTCCATGAACATAACCCTGCGGCAACTCAGGGCTTTCATCGCGGTGGCCGAGCTCGGCCAATTCAATCTCGCCGCCAGAAATCTCCACATTACCCAGTCCGCGGTCAGCATCCTGATCCGCGATCTGGAATCGGAAATCGGCGTGCGCCTGTTCGATCGCCATACCCGCATGGTCTCGCTCACGCTGGTCGGCCAGGAATTCCTGCCGCAGGCCCGCAAGATCCTGAAGGACCTGGAGCTTGCGGTCGGCGATGTCAGGGACAACGCCTCCCTCAAGCGCGGACAGGTGACGATCGCGGCCGCGATCGTGCTCGCCGCGACGATCGTGCCGCCGATTATCGCCCGCTTCCTGCGCATGTATCCCGAGATCTCCGTCAGTATCCGCGACATGCCGGAAGAGCAGATCAGCCCGGCGCTGAAGCGCAACGAGGTCGATATCGCGGTCGGCACCCTTTCCGAAGACGATCCTGAGATCACCGCGACGCCGCTCCTGCGCGACAAGCTGATGTTCGTCTGCCGTGAGGACCATCGCTTCGCCAAGCGCAAATCCGTGCGCTGGGCCGAACTGAAGGACGAAACCCTCATCACGCTCGCCGCCGCCAATCCGCTGCGCAACATCGTCGAGCACAACCTCATCCGCGTCGTGCCGAGCTTCCGCCCGAAATACGATGTGCGCTTCTCGACGACGGCCATCAGCATGATCGCCGCCGGCATGGGCGTCGCCGTGCTGCCGGAAAATTCCAGCCAGCTGGCCTCCGCGGTCGGGGTGACCACCGTCGATCTCATCGAACCGCTCGTCATGCGCGACGTCTCGCTGCTGCAGCGGCGCCACCACAGCCTCTCGCCGGCGGCCGAGCACCTCAAGGCCGTCTTCATCGCCGCAGCCGCCGAACGGAACGGCTTCCCGGAGCGCGGCCCCCGGAAGTAGAAGCGACCGGCTTCCTCACCCTCTTGATGGAGCGGCACCCGCCGCTTTCGACGGGCGTATTTCCGCCGCGCATATGCTATTGGTTCAGCCGCATTCCCTGCATAAAATGGCCGTTGCATTCTTGCAGAAAAAATGTAGGAATTCCCCGCGAGACTTGCAGAAAAAATGCAAGTTATTGAACGAAGCCTCCAGATTCAGGATAGCGCCATGACCGCCACGCCTCTTACAGACCGCAAGAACGCCGCCATCTCGCGCGGCGTCGGCATGACCACGCAAATCTACGCCGACCGTGCGGAGAATGCGGAAATCTGGGACAAGGAAGGCAATCGCTATATCGATTTTGCCGCCGGCATCGCCGTCGTCAATACCGGCCACCGCCATCCGCGCGTCATCGAGGCCGTGAAGAACCAGCTCGACCGCTTCACCCACACCTGCCACCAGGTCGTGCCCTACGAGAACTATGTCGAGCTTGCCGAGCGCCTGAACACCATCACCCCCGGCAACTTCGCCAAGAAGACGATCTTCGTCACGACGGGCGCGGAAGCCGTCGAGAACGCGGTCAAGATCGCCCGCGCCGCCACCGGCCGCCAGGCCGTCATCGCCTTTTCGGGCGGCTTCCACGGCCGCACCTTCATGGGCATGGCGCTGACCGGCAAGGTCGTTCCCTATAAGGTCGGCTTCGGCGCCATGCCGGGCGACGTCTTCCACGCACCCTTCCCGGTCGAAATGCACGGCACGACGGTCGAGCAGTCGCTCGGCGTGCTGAAGAAGCTCTTTGCCGCCGACGTCGACCCGAACCGCGTTGCCGCGATCATCATCGAGCCTGTGCAGGGCGAAGGCGGCTTCTATCCGGTCCCGGTCAACTTCATGAAGGCGCTGCGCGAGATCTGCGACCAGCACGGCATCCTGCTCATCGCCGACGAGGTGCAGACTGGCTTTGCCCGCACCGGCAAGCTGTTCGCCATGGAGCACTACGGCATCGCCGCCGACCTGATGACCATGGCCAAGGGCCTTGGCGGCGGCTTCCCGATCGCAGCCGTCACCGGCCGCGCCGAGATCATGGACGCACCCGGCCCCGGCGGCCTCGGCGGCACCTATGCCGGCAGCCCGATCGGCGTTGCCGCAGCCCATGCCGTTCTCGACGTCATCAAGGACGAGGACCTGTGCAACCGTGCGGAAAGCCTCGGCGCGCGCCTCAAGCAGCGCCTCGCCTCGCTGCAGGACAAGATTCCCGAGATCGTCGACATCCGCGGCCCCGGCTTCATGAACGCCGTCGAGTTCAACGATGTCGCCACGAAGCAGCCGAGCGCCGACTTCGCCAACAGGGTGCGCCTGAAAGCCCTCGAAAAGGGCCTGATCCTGCTCACCTGCGGCGTGCACGGCAACGTCATCCGCTTCCTCGCGCCGATCACCATTCAGGACGAGGTTTTCGCCGAAGCGCTCGATATCCTCGAAGCCTCGATGATCGAAGCCCGCGCCGCCTGACCGGCGTCGCAAACGATTGAAACACATCCTCCCAAGGCAACACCCGGAGCAACGCTCCGGGTGAACGCCCTTCCATGTCCGAAGGAATGAAAGCATGGCCTTTTACGATGCTCATACGAGACACCTGACCTCGACCGAATTCCTGCGCGATGCAGGCTATGTGAACGGCAACTGGATCGGCGGCAACGGCGCCGAGACCTTCGACGTCTTCAACCCCGCGACCGGCGAAAAACTCGCGACGCTGCCGGAAATGGGCGCGAGCGAGACGGCGGCTGCCATCGACGCGGCCTACCAGGCGCAGCAGCTCTGGGCCGCCCGCCCGGCGAGAGACCGCAGCGTGCTCTTGCGCAAGTGGAACGACCTGATCGTCGCCAATGCCGACGAACTTGCCGCGATCCTCACCGCCGAAATGGGCAAGCCGCTGCCGGAAGCCCGCGGCGAAATCCTCTACGCCGCGTCCTATGTCGAGTGGTACGCGGAAGAGGCAAAGCGCATCAACGGCGAGACGATCCCTGCCCCCTCCGCCGACAAGCGCATGCTCGTCATCAAGCAGCCGGTCGGCGTCGTCGGCACGATCACGCCCTGGAACTTCCCGGCCGCGATGATCGCCCGCAAGGTCGCCCCGGCCCTCGCCGTCGGCTGCACGGTCGTCTCCAAGCCCGCCGAGCAGACCCCGCTTTCGGCCATTGCGCTCGCCGTGCTCGCCGAAAAGGCCGGCATCCCCGCCGGCGTCTTCAACGTCATCCTCGGCACCGACGGCCCGGCCATCGGCAAGGAGCTGTGCTTCAATCCGAAGGTGCGGAAGATCTCCTTCACCGGCTCGACGGAAGTCGGCCGCATCCTGATGCGCCAGTGCGCCGACCAGATCAAGAAGGTGAGCCTGGAGCTCGGCGGCAACGCGCCCTTCATCGTCTTCGACGACGCGAACCTCGATGCGGCCGTCGAAGGCGCCATGGCGTCCAAGTACCGCAATGCCGGCCAGACCTGCGTGTGCGCCAACCGGCTCTACGTGCAGTCGAACGTCTATGACGCCTTTGCCGAAAAGCTGGCGAAGAAGGTCGCGGAGCTTTCGGTCGGCAACGGCTTCGACAAGGGCACGACGATCGGCCCGTTGATCGAGGAAGCCGCCATCGAGAAGGTCGAGGCGCATATCGCCGATGCCGTCTCCAAGGGCGCGAGCGTCGTTGCCGGCGGCAATCGCGTCAAGGGCAAGGGCACCTTCTTCCAGCCGACGGTGCTGAAGAACGTTGCCCGCGGCATGACGGTCGCCAGGGAAGAAACCTTCGGGCCGGTCGCCCCGCTCTTCCGCTTCGACACGGTCGAGGACGTGATCGAGCAGGCGAACGACACCGAATTCGGCCTAGCCGCCTATTTCTTCGCCGGCGACCTGAAGAAGGTCTGGAAGGTGACGGAAGCGCTGGAATACGGCATGGTCGGCGTCAATACCGGGATCATCTCCTCCGAGGCCGCCCCCTTCGGCGGCATCAAGCAGTCCGGCCTCGGCCGCGAAGGCTCCGCCCACGGTGCGGACGACTATCTGGAGCTGAAATATGTCTGCATGGGCGACGTCGCCTGACGATCCAGGATCGCCCCGCCTCTTGCGGGGCGATGCCTATGCGGGCTCGATATCCGTCCTGGAGAAGCCATCGCCTTTGTAAAGCAGCGGCACGCCAAGCTGCCGGCATGGTATATCCTTCCCGTTCAGGAGGTATATACAGCATGTGCCAGCCCGACCTGAAAGATCAGGCCGGCTTCACCGCCTCCGGATGCGCCGCCTTGAAGGCCGGCAGCGCGAGGCAGGTTTGCGCGATGCGGCGCACACGCTCAAGACCGGCCATGTCGACGCCCCAGCGTTCGGCATTGTAGACCTGCGGCACGAGGCAGAAATCGGCCATGGTGGGCGTTTCGCCGTGGCAGAAGGTGCCGGTCGACGGGTTGTCGAGCAAGGCTTCGACGGCCGTAAGGCCCTCGCCGATGAACTTCTTCATCCAGCCGGAGCGAACCTCGTCCCCGCCTCCAGTGATTTCCAGGACATGGCCGATGACGCCGGTGTTGCAGACGGCGTGGATTTCCATGGCTATGGCGTAGGAGAGCGTGCGCACCCGCTGCCGCCCGAGAGGATCGGCGGGCAGGAAACGCGCCTCGGGACGCGTTTCCGAGAGATATTCGATGATCGCGAGGGACTGCGTCAGCATCTGCCCGTCGATCACCAGCGCCGGCACCAGCCCTTGCGGGTTGCGGGCGCGATGTTCCGGCGCGCGCTGCTCGCCCGCCAGAAGATCGACCGAAACGCGCCTATAAGTCAGGCCGAGACTTTCGAGCGCGATGCGCACGCGATAACTCGCCGAGGAGCGCCAGTAGTCGAAGAGCAGTATGTCGTCGCTCACCGCTCAATCCTTCTCGTAACGCGTCACGGTCTGCTCGATGGCGCCGAAGATCGAGTGGCCGGCCTTGTCCTTCATCTCGATGCGCACGATGTCGCCGAACTTCATGAAGGGCGTCTTCGGCGCGCCGGCGGCGATCGTCTCGATGGTGCGGACCTCGGCAATGCAGGAATAGCCGGCCCCGCCTTCCGAAACCGGCTTGCCGGGACCGCCGTCGAGCTTGTTAGAGACGGTACCCGAGCCGATGATCGAGCCGGCGACGAGCGGACGGGTTTTCGCGGCATGGGCGACGAGCTGGCCGAAATCGAAGGTCATGTCGACGCCCGCATTGGCCCTGCCGAAGGGCTTCCCGTTGAGCGAGACGAGCAGCGGAAGATGCAGCTTGCCACCCTCCCAGGCATCGCCCAGTTCATCGGGAGAAACGGCGACCGGCGAGAAGGCGGAAGACGGCTTCGACTGGAAGAAGCCGAAGCCCTTGGCAAGTTCCGCGGGGATGAGACCGCGCAGCGACACGTCGTTGACCAGCATGACGAGCTTGATGGCGGCGCGGGCCTCCTCCACGCTGGCGCCCATCGGCACGTCGTCGACGATGACGGCGATCTCGCCTTCCATGTCGATGCCCCAGGCCTCGTCGCCCGCGAGGATCGGATCGCGCGGGCCGAGGAAGCTGTCGGATCCGCCCTGGTACATCAGCGGATCGGTCCAGAAGCTCTCGGGCATCTCGGCATTGCGGGCCTTGCGCACCAGCTCGACATGGTTGACGTAGGCCGACCCGTCCGCCCACTGATAGGCGCGCGGCAACGGCGAGGCAGCGTCGTGCTCGTGGAAGCGCACGGTCGGCTGCGAGCCGGTCTCCAGCCCCTCGGCGACCCGCTCCAGCCGCGGCGCGACATGCTCCCAGTCGTCAAGCGCATCCTGGAGGGTGCGGGCGATATGGCCGACTTCCGAGCAGCGGGTCAGGTCGCGCGAGACGACCACCAGACGGCCATCGCGGGTGGAATTCTTCAGCGTCGCAAGCTTCATGCGTGTCTCTCCCGATCTTGTTTCCGGCCGCCCGATCGTGTCATCTTCCGGCCGTATCTCTCCACCCTCGTGCGCCGCTCCCACGGCGCATCGCATTTTCGAGGAAATCCCGCTTGAACCGTACGGTCCGAAATTCCCTGCTGATCGCTGCCGCCTTTACCGCGGCAACGGCCATCATCCTTTATACGATGGGTCAGCCACTCATCTGCAAGTGCGGATATGTCAAACTCTGGCATGGCGTCGTGTTTTCTTCGGAAAACTCGCAGCACCTGTCCGATTGGTACACGCCGAGCCACATCATCCACGGCATCCTGTTCTTCGGCTTCTTCACGCTGATCCTCAGGAAGGCGAGCATCAACGTCAGGCTCGCCCTTTCGCTCGTCGTGGAATGCGCGTGGGAAATCCTCGAAAACACCGACATGATCATCAACCGCTATCGCGAATCGACGATCTCGCTCGATTATTTCGGCGACAGCGTGATCAATTCCAGCGCGGATATCCTGGCGATGGTCGTCGGCTTCTTCCTCGCCGCGCGCCTGCCCGTCTGGGCAAGCGTCGCGATCATCATCGTCTTCGAGGCGACGACCATCTGGCTCATCCGGGACGGGCTGGCGCTGAACATCCTGATGCTGGTCTGGCCCATCGAAGCCGTAAAGGCCTGGCAAGGCGGCTAAAGTCACTTGATGCCCGGCGTGCCGTCGAACTTGCGCTCCAGCCCATCCCAGCATTCGAGATAGTTGTCCTGCAGGGTTTCCAGCTCGGCCGCGAATTTCGTGAGCTGCTGGGGAAAGCGGGTCTCGAACATGAAGGCCATGGTGTGGTCGAGTTTCACCGGCTTCAATTCGCTGTTCGAGGCCTTCTCGAAGCCGGTGGCATCGGGTCCGTGCGGCAGCATCATGTTGTGCAGGCTCATGCCGCCGGGCACGAAGCCCTCTTCCTTGGCATCGTACTGGCCGTGGATGAGGCCCATGAACTCGCTCATGATGTTGCGGTGATACCAGGGCGGGCGGAACGTGTGCTCGGCCACCAGCCAGCGCGGCGGGAAGATGACGAAGTCGATATTCGCCGTTCCGGCCTCCTCCGTCGGTGCCGTCAGCACCGTGAAAATCGACGGATCGGGATGGTCGAACAGGATCGCACCGACCGGCGAATAGGTGCGCAGGTCATATTTGAACGGCGTGTAGTTGCCGTGCCAGGCGACGACGTCGAGCGGCGAATGGCCGATCTCGGTGACGTAGAACTTGCCGCACCATTTGACATGGACCCGGCACGGCGTCTCCTTGTCCTCGTAGGCGGCGACCGGCGTCTTGAAATCGCGCGGATTGGCAAGGCAGTTCGCACCGATCGGCCCGCGGTCCGGCAGGGTGAATTTCGCGCCGTAGTTCTCGCAGACATAACCGCGCCAGACGTCGCCCTCGCCGATGCGCGAGACCTTGAACATCATGCCGCGCGGGATGAGGCAGATCTCCAGCGGCTCGACGTCCATGATGCCCATTTCTGTGAAGACGCGGATGGCGCCGAGCTGCGGCACGACGAGCAGTTCGCCGTCGGCATTGAAAAAGTAGTCGTCCACCATGTCGGCGTTGAACGTATAGGCGTGCGCGGCCATGCCGACCTGGGTCAGCACGTCGCCGGCCGTCGTCATGGTACGCAGGCCTTCGAGGAAGCTGAGCGTTTCCTTCGGCGCCGGCAGAGGGTTCCAGCGTAACTGGCCGAGCGGCAGGGAATGGTCGTCGAGGCAGGGCGCAGTCTTCCAGTGCGGATAGCTGGCGTTGGAGAAACGCCGGGTATGGCGCACGCTCGGGCGGATGCGGTAGAGCCAGGAGCGCTCGTTGGTGCCGCGCGGGGCGGTGAAGGGCGAGCCGGAAAGCTGCTCGGCATAGAGGCCGTATTCGCACTTCTGCGGGCTGTTCTGGCCTTGCGGCAGCGCGCCGGGAAGCGATTCCGTCTCGAAGTCGTTGCCGAAGCCCGGCATGTATTTCAGGCTGTTGGCGTTCTCCTCGTTACGATCCGGCATGGCTTGCCCTCCTCTGCAAGGCTGTCTATCAGATGGTTACAGGTGTAACTGTCCATTTTGTAACCATCAAGGCGGTCTGCCATGGACTTCAAGCTCGAAACCTTCCTGCCCTATCGCCTCAACCAGGCAGCCGAGCGGGTGAGCCAGCGTTTCGCCGCGCAGTATCGCACCCGCTACCGCATGACCCGGCCGGAATGGCGCGCGCTGGCCGCGCTCGGCTCCTACGGCCGCATGACGGCGACGGAGATCGGCGCCAATTCCAGCATGCACAAGACGAAAGTGTCCCGCGCCGTGCGGGCGCTGGAGGAAAAGCGCTGGCTGAAGCGCAGCGAGGATGCCAGCGACCGGCGGATCGAGCATCTGGAACTGACGCCGGCCGGCCGGCGCATCTATGGCGAGATGATCGCGCTGGCGCGGGCCTATGAGGAGGAAATAGCGCGGCTTCTGGCCGGCGGCCTCGCGCAGCTCGAAGCCGGCCTTGCGGCTATCGAGGCGAACTTGCCGGCAGGGACCGCAAGGCGCGGCCCCCGGGACTGACGGTCTCGGTCACATCAATCGGACTTCGACTTGTGCTCCGGCTTGCCCTTGCGCTTGGTGGAGGCCATTTCCTCCAGCTCCTTCTCCGACATGGATTTCTCCATGCCCTTCGAGGCGCCCTTGAGCTCGCTCTTCTTCATGTCGCCGCGTTTTGCGGCAAGCGCCGCACCCGCGGCCTTCTGCTGCGCTTTCGATTTTGCCGGCATGACAGCCTCCCTTGACGATATGGGCGCAAACGCATCCCTTCGCCCGATGTTCCGGAGGCCGTCATCCCCGCTCCTTGACGGTCTCCATCGCCACATTGGTCGAGGTGTTGGCGACATAGGGCAGGTTCGAGATGCGTTCGCCGAGCACCAGCCGGTATTTCTTGATGTCGCGGGTGCGGATTTTCAGGAGATAGTCGAAGCGGCCGGCGATCATGTGGCACTCCTCGACCTCCTTGATCTTCTTGACCGCCGCATTGAAACTCATCAGCGCCTCCTCCTGCGTATTGGTCAGCTTCACCTCGGCGAAGGCGATGTGATCGAGGTTCATTTTCGAAGGGTTGAGGATCGCCTTGAAGCCCTGGATGAACCCCTCCGCGATCAGCCGCTTGAAGCGGTTCTGGCACGGTGTCTTGGACAGGCCCACCTTTTCGGCGAGCTCGGCCACCGGGATGCGGCCGTTTTCCGTGAGTTCCTCGAGGATTTTGCGGTCGAACGCATCCAATGACCCATCAACTTGCGAAATATCGGGCAAATCACCCTCCAATGTTCAAAAAATAGATGCAACAAGCCTAATTGAACGCGATTTGAAGTCCATTTGTTTTTTAGCGCCGTGATATTGTCCGCGCCAGTTTCCCGGATATCATGCAAACCGCTTCTCATAGGTCCCGCCATGCAGAAACCCTTCGCCGACTTCGCCCCGCCGATCCGTCCGCAGACCGAACTGCGCCAGGCGATCACCGCCGCCTATCGCCGTCCCGAGACCGAGTGCCTGCCGCCGCTCGTCGCCGCCGCGCGCGTCACCGAGACGCAGCGCTACGACATCCGCAGCACCGCCCGCACGCTGATCGAGGCGCTGCGCGCCAAACACAAGGGTACGGGCGTCGAGGGCCTGGTGCAGGAATACTCGCTGTCGAGCCAGGAAGGCGTCGCGCTGATGTGCCTTGCCGAGGCGCTGCTGCGCATCCCGGATACCGACACGCGAGACGCGCTGATCCGCGACAAGATCGCCGAAGGCGACTGGACCTCCCATATCGGCGGCGGCAAGTCGCTCTTCGTCAACGCCGCCACCTGGGGCCTCGTCGTCACCGGCAAGCTCACTTCGACGGTCAACGACCGCGGCCTTTCCGCCGCCCTGACGCGCCTCATCGCGCGGGCCGGCGAGCCGGTCATCCGGCGCGGCGTCGACATGGCCATGCGCATGATGGGCGAGCAGTTCGTCACCGGCGAGACCATCGAGGAGGCGCTGAAGCGCTCCAAGCCGCTCGAAGCGCGCGGCTTCCGCTATTCCTACGACATGCTGGGCGAGGCCGCGACGACCGCCGCCGACGCCGAGCGCTACTACCGCGACTACGAGAAGGCGATCCACGCCATCGGCACCGCGTCCGCCGGCCGCGGCATCTATGAAGGCCCCGGCATCTCGATCAAGCTGTCCGCGCTCCACCCGCGCTACAGCCGTGCGCAGGCCGCCCGCGTCATGAGCGAGCTTCTGCCCAAGGTGACCGCGCTCGCGGCGCTCGCCAAGAAATACGACATCGGCCTCAACATCGACGCGGAGGAAGCCGACCGGCTGGAACTGTCGCTCGACCTGCTCGAAAGCCTCTGCTTCGATGCATCCTTGCAGGGCTGGAATGGCCTCGGCTTCGTGGTGCAGGCCTATGGCAAGCGCTGCCCCTTCGTGCTCGACTACATCATCGACCTCGCCCGCCGCTCCGGCCGCCGCATCATGGTGCGCCTCGTCAAAGGCGCCTATTGGGACGCCGAGATCAAGCGCGCGCAGCTCGACGGCCTGGAAGGCTTCCCGGTCTATACGCGCAAGATCTACACGGACGTCGCCTATGTCGCTTGCGCGCGAAAACTGCTCGCCGCGCCGGACGCCGTCTTCCCGCAGTTCGCCACCCACAACGCGCAGAGCCTCGCCACGATCTACCAGCTCGCCGGCCCCGATTTCGCCGTCGGCAAGTACGAGTTCCAGTGCCTGCACGGCATGGGCGAACCGCTCTATGACGAAGTGGTCGGCAAGGACAAGCTCGACCGGCCCTGCCGCATCTATGCGCCCGTAGGCACGCATGAGACGCTGCTCGCCTATCTCGTCCGGCGGCTACTTGAGAACGGCGCGAACTCCTCCTTCGTCAACCGTATTTCCGACCCCAAGGTTTCGGTGGAATCGCTGATCGCCGATCCGGTCGACATCGTCGCCGCCATGCCGGTCGTCGGCGCGCCGCACGACCAGATCGCCCTGCCGGACGCGCTCTTCGGCAAGTCGCGTGAGAACTCCAAGGGTCTCGACCTCTCCAACGAAGTCACGCTCGCCGAGCTGTCGGCTGCACTCGCTGACACCGCGGCAAGGCAGTGGCACGCCGCGCCGCTTCTCGCGGACGGCTCTGCCTCTGGCGAGACGAGCGACGTGCTCAACCCGGCCGACCACCGCGACGTCGTCGGCCGCGTCACCGAGATCAAGGCGGAAGATGCCGGGCGCATCGTCGGCCTCGCCGCCGACAGCGTCGCCGCCTGGGCCGCTGTGCCGCCGGCCGACCGCGCCGCCTGCCTCGACCGGGCGGCCGATCTCATGGAGACCCGCATCGAGCCGCTGATGGGCATCATCATGCGCGAGGCCGGCAAGTCGGCGGCGAACGCCATCGGCGAAGTGCGCGAGGCGGTCGACTTTCTGCGCTACTATGCCGACCAGGCCCGCCGCACGCTCGGCCCGGCCCACCTGCCGCTCGGCCCGATCGTCTGCATCAGCCCATGGAACTTCCCGCTCGCCATCTTCACCGGCCAGGTCGCCGCCGCCCTCGTCGCCGGCAATGCGGTGCTGGCAAAGCCCGCCGAGGAAACGCCCATCATCGCCCATGAGAGCGTGAAGATCCTGCACGAAGCCGGCGTGCCGGCCGGTGCGCTGCAGTTCGTTCCGGGTGCCGGCCGTGTCGGCGCGGCCCTCGTCGGCGCGGACAAGACGGCCGGCGTCATGTTCACCGGCTCGACGGAGGTCGCCCGCCTCATCCAGGCGCAGCTTGCCGAACGGCTTTCCGCCACCGGCAAGCCGATCCCGCTGATCGCCGAAACCGGCGGCCAGAACGGCATGATCGTCGATTCCTCCGCGCTTGCCGAGCAGGTCGTCGGCGACGTGATCGCCTCGGCTTTCGACAGCGCGGGCCAGCGCTGCTCGGCGTTGCGGGTCCTGTGCCTGCAGGACGACGTCGCGGACCGCACGCTCACCATGCTGAAGGGCGCGCTCAAGGAACTGACGCTCGGCCGCACCGACAGCCTCAACGTCGATATCGGCCCGGTCATCACGGCCGAGGCGCGCGACGGCATCACCAAGCATATCGAGCACATGCGCAGCCTCGGCAACAAGGTCGAGCAGGTGGCACTGCCGGGCAGCACGGAGAACGGCACCTTCGTTCCGCCGACGATCATCGAGCTGAAGTCGCTTTCCGACCTGAAGCGCGAGGTCTTCGGCCCGGTGCTGCACGTCATCCGCTTCCGCCGCGCCGATCTCGACAAGCTGATCGACGACATCAACGGCTCCGGCTACGGCCTCACCTTCGGCCTGCACACGCGCCTCGACGAGACGATCGCGCATGTCACCAGCCGCATCAAGGCGGGCAACCTCTACGTCAACCGCAACATCATCGGCGCGGTGGTGGGCGTGCAGCCGTTCGGCGGCCGCGGCCTTTCCGGCACCGGCCCGAAGGCCGGCGGCCCGCTCTATATCGGCCGCCTCGTGCAGAAGGCGCCGGTGCCGCCGCAGCAGGATTCGGTGCACACCGATCCGGTGCTTCGCGACTACATCACCTGGCTCGACCGCAAGGGCAAGGCGGCCGAGGGCGAGACGGCCCGCGGCTTTGCCAACCGCTCGGCGCTCGGCCTGCTGCGCGAGCTCGCCGGTCCCGTCGGCGAGCGCAACCTCTATGCCCTGCATGCGCGCGGCAAGGTGCTCCTCGTGCCGAAGACCGAAACCGGCCTGCTGCGCCAGGTCGCAGCGGCGCTCGCGACGGGCAACCAGCTCGTCGTCGACAACGTCGAGCCACTGAAATCCGTGTTGGCGGACCTGCCGTCTTCCGTCGCCGCCCGCCTCTCGTGGACGTCCGACTGGGACAAGAGCGGCCCGTTCGCCGGGGCACTGGTCGAAGGCGACGCGGAAGATGTGCGCAGCGTCAACCGGAAGATCGCAGCCCTTGCCGGCCCGCTCGTCCTGGTGCAGGCGGCGACGACCGAGGAGCTGGCCAGCGATCCGGAAGCCTATTGCCTCAACTGGCTGCTGGAGGAGGTCTCCACCTCCATCAACACCGCTGCCGCAGGCGGCAATGCCAGCCTGATGGCGATCGGCTGACGCTATTCGCGGCGCTCTGCGCCGCGACATTCTTCTGCCTGCCGGCACCAAGGCGGCGCCTGATAGACACCATTGCGCCTCCTCCGGCCTGCCGGCCACCTCCCCGCAAGCGGGGAGAAGGAGATATGCCTCACCGTTTCCTCACCCGATACCCATTCGTGTGGTACGTCCCCTTTCCGCCTCCGGGAAGGGATTAGGGTGAGGGCAGCGCCCCCTGGCCAGCCCCAGCGATTCGACAGCGAATCAGTCTGCCTACAGGCGCCTAAAAAGCACCTTCGTCACCCGCGTCGGGAGCGAAGAATACGGCACGTCTACCTTTGCGTTTCCTCAAGCTCCGATATCGCGGGCCTTCGGGCCGGCAGGACATGCTTCGCGCCAGCGTAGCCTGCCAATTAACCATTTGTTAACCATTTCACCGCTACACCGGGGCTACCGAAAATTAATCAAGATGACTGATGTGTTAACTCAACCCCGGCCGATCCGCCTCAAGGGGCGGTCCTTCCTTGCGCTAGCGCTGACACCGGAGCTTCCCTTCGAGGACTGGCTGGTGCGGCTCGACGACCTGGCCGCCCGTTCGGCCGGTTTCTTCCTTCGCCGGCCGGTAGTGCTGGACGTCGAGGGTCTGGACATCGACCGTTCGGAGCTGCGCAACCTCGTCGACCAGCTCAACGCACGCAATGTGCGGGTCATGGGCGTCGAGGGCGCGCGCTCGTCGCTGCTCGGTCCCGACATGCCGCCGGCAATGACCGACGGACGCCCGGCGGCCGATATCGAGGCGCCGGCGGCGGAAAAGACCGAAAAGACCGGAAAGGTTGATCCCGTCGAGACCGCCGAGCCCGCCGAACCCGTGGTGACGGCAGCCGTCCAGGTCACGCCGTCCCTGGTCGTCTCCCGGCCCGTTCGCTCGGGCCAGTCGATCTTTTTCCCGGAAGGCGACGTCACCATCATCGGTTCGGTCGCATCGGGCGCGGAAATCGTCGCCGGCGGGTCGATCCACGTCTACGGCCCCCTGCGCGGCCGGGCGCTGGCCGGCACGACGGGCAATGCCTCGGCGCGCATCTTCTGCCGCAAGCTCGAGGCGGAGCTCATCGCGATCGACGGCTTCTACAAGACGGCGGACGACATGGAGCCGGAACTGCGCGGCAAGCCGGTGCAGGTCTGGCTCGATGGCGAAACGATCAAGGCCGCGACACTCGGCTGACAGCAGGCGAATTCCAACTCACTGGAGAGGCATATGGGCAAGGTAATCGTTGTCACATCGGGCAAAGGCGGCGTCGGCAAGACGACGTCGTCGGCCGCACTGGGCGCCGCGCTGGCGCAGAACGGCGACAGGGTCGTGGTCGTGGATTTCGACGTCGGCCTGCGCAATCTCGACCTCGTCATGGGTGCGGAGCGGCGCGTGGTCTACGACCTCGTCAACGTCATCCAGGGCGAAGCCAAGCTGACGCAGGCGCTGATCCGCGACAAGCGCGTCGAGACGCTCTACCTGCTGCCCGCCTCGCAGACTCGCGACAAGGACAACCTGACGCCGGAAGGCGTGGAGAAGGTCATCGCGGCCCTGAAGAACGCCTTCGACTGGGTGATCTGCGACAGCCCCGCCGGCATCGAGCGCGGCGCGACGCTTGCCATGCGCCATGCCGACGTCGCCATCGTCGTGACGAACCCGGAAGTCTCCTCGGTGCGCGATTCGGACCGCATCATCGGCCTGCTCGATTCCAAGACGCTGAAGGCCGAGAACGGCGAGCGCATCGAAAAGCACCTGCTGCTGACCCGCTACGACGCGGCCCGCGCCGAGCGCGGCGACATGCTGAAGGTCGACGACGTCCTGGAAATCCTCTCGATCCCGCTGCTCGGCATCATCCCGGAAAGCATGGACGTCCTGCGCGCCTCGAATGTCGGCGCTCCGGTCACGCTGGCGGACGGCCGCTGCGCCCCGGCGCTCGCCTATTTCGAAGCGACGCGCCGCCTCAAGGGCGAAAGCCTGCCGGTCACCATCCCGGGCGACAAGCGCAGCTTCCTCGGCAAGATCTTCGGAAGGAAAGCGGCATGAACCTGTTCGGTTTCTTCTCCCGCGGCCAGTCGGCTCCGGCAGCGCGCGAGCGGCTGCAGGTGCTGCTCGCCCACGAGCGCGCCTCGACCGGCGACTCGGACCTCGTCAACAAGCTGCGCGACGAAATCCTGAAAGCGATTTCCAAGCACATGCAGATCGACGACGAAAAGGTCAGCATCAAGATGGAACGCGGCGCCCAGGTCTCGACGCTCGCCGTCGATATCGAGATCCCGTTCGACGCCGGCAAGAAAGCTGCCTGACGACGCCGCTTCGCACGCCGCGCATCCTCCCGGATGCCGGCGGTGAGACCCGACACTCTAAGGACCACATGATCACACGACCCGGCCCCTGGGGCCGAATGACGCAGCAATAACAATCGAAGGAGAATGTCATGTCCCGTTTTGCACTTCTGGAGAGGCTGAAGGCGGTCCAGCAGATGCCCAAATACCAGGGCCGTGACATCACCACGATCAGCGCGGTGCTGTCGAACCAGGCGCTTGCGCGGCATGTGGAACATTGCGAGCAGACCGCAGGCGTCACACCCTCGGCCGGCGTGCCCCAGGACGCCTGAAGGCGGGCCATTTTCGGGCCTATCCACAGCCTCGAATCTATAAAGTTGACTCTAGAACTCATGTATAATATCGCCAATCACATCCGCCCCGCGGATTGCTGAACTGGAGATATTTTATGAACATTGTTATAGGGTTAGCCGGGCCGCTCGCAGCGGTGGCCGTGGGCGTCGCGCATGCGCATGCCGCCGATATCAGAGGTTTTACGGAATTCGAGGGCCGCTGGCACAGCGAGGAATCGCTGGGCGGCCTCGGCATCATGCTGCCGTTCCAAGCCGACGCCACCCAGACGTTCTTCATCGACCTCAACGGATCGCTCGTCGAAGGCGGCGTCCGCCAGGGTTCGTTCGGCGGCGGCTACCGCCTCGCGACGCCGGGCCAATGGACCCTCGGCCTCTACGGCTATTACGACTATCTCAACTCCCCGCTCGGCAACGACTTCCATCAGCTTTCGCTCGGCGCCGAAGCGCTCGGTCCCGTCTTCGAAACCCGGGCCAACATCTATCTGCCGCTCGGCAACGGCTTTTCCGTCGAGGGCGCGGGACGCGGAGTGATCAGCGACGGCGTTCTGAAGTTCCGCGAGGGCCGCGAGCGGGCGCGGCCGGGCATCGATGCGGAGGCCGGCTTCAAGGTTCCCGGCATTTCGGAGGACGGCAAAGCCGAACTGAAGCTCTTTGCCGGCAGCTATTGGTATGGCGGCAGAAATGTCAGCGACATGTTCGGCGGAAAACTGCGCGCCGAACTCGCCTTCGCGAATGTCGGCGGGCTTCCAACGGGTTCAACCGTCTCCATCGGGGCGAGCGCCACCTACGACAATCAGGACAAGCTCGGCGGCGCCGCCATGGCCCGCCTGCGCATTCCCTTCGGCATTTCCGGCGGCGAAGCGGTCAATCCCTTCGATCCGGCGACGCAAGGCGTCCGGCGGGCCGCGACCATCAAGACCCATGTCGGCACGACGGGCGAACTTGAAAATGCCGTCTTCGACCTCACCGGACAGACGGCCGGCAATGTGGTGACGATCTCGGCGGGCAGTGGCGATGCGACCGCCATCAATGCCCTGCTGGCGTCGGCCGGAAACGGCGCGCTGGTGCTGGCCGAAGGCAATATCGGCTTCAATGGCTCGCTGGCGCTCGCGGACGGCCAGGCGCTGCTCGGCGGCGGCGGAACGCTTGCCCTGAGGGGCGCGTCGAGCGGCGGCCGCGGCACGTTCACCAATATTGGCGCCGCAACGACGCTGACGGGTTACGACCCCGCCCGGGATGTCGTCACCATGGCGTCGAACAGCCTGGTGTCCTCCCTCGCGATCACCGGCGGCTTTGCCGGCATCGGCAGCACCGGCACTTCAGGCCTTTTCATCGACAATGTCGAGGTTTCGCACACCGCGCATGACGGCATCCGCCTGACGCAGGTCGACGGCGCCGTCATCCAGGACAGCAGCATCCACGATCTCTACATCTGCGAAAGCAGCACCCTGTGCGAATTCGCCGTTGGCAACCCGAACCGCGCGCCGTATGCGGCGATCAGCGCGCACGGCACGAAGAACCTCGCCATCCGTGACACGACGAT
Source organism: Shinella zoogloeoides (assembly GCF_030733845.1). Classification (NCBI taxonomy): domain Bacteria; kingdom Pseudomonadati; phylum Pseudomonadota; class Alphaproteobacteria; order Hyphomicrobiales; family Rhizobiaceae; genus Shinella; species Shinella zoogloeoides. The sequence goes on along the minus strand of NZ_CP132312.1, from coordinate 360,533 downwards.
CGACAACGTCACCTACGGCGTCTTTGCCGGCAGCGCGATCGACGACAGCGGCTGGCCTCCCGTCATCACCGAGCTCGCCAGCAACATCACGCTCGACAACGTGACCATTTCCCGCTCGCGGCGCGAAGGCATTCTGCTCGTCGGCGCCGACGGGGTGAAGATGAACAAGGTGACGGTCGACAATTCCGCGCAGGACAGGGACATGGACCTCGTCGTGCTGCAGGGCACGTCGAACGTTGCGATCACCGACATGGTGTTGAAGGGCGGCATCAACGGCCTCATGCTGGTGACCGCACCCTCCCTGCCCGACGAGGCGGTGACGACGGACGTCAAGGTGGACGGCCTGACGATCGACGGCACGAGGAATGCGGGCATCTTCCTCAATCCGGTCGCCGGCATCGACTTCAAGAACGTGACGATCAGCAATGCCGGCACCTACGGCATGTTCATCTATGGCGACGAATGGGGCTTCCTCGGCGGTCCCGTGGCCGACATAAGCTTCGAGAACGTCGTCATCGACAAGGCCAGGGAAGCGGGCCTCTACTTCATGGGACCGTCGGAAGACCTTTCCGGCGACATCACGGTGCGCAATACACCGCGCGATTGCAAATCCGATCCCTCGTGGATGGGCGGCCTCAGCGGCTCGATCACCCAGTCGCCCGGCTCGGTCTTCATCGTCAACGGCCAGGAACTCGGCGCTTCGACCTTCGACGCGCGCTGCGGCTGAGCGGTAGCGATAATGGCGAGGGGCGCCGAAACGCCCCTCACCTGTTCCAATCGCCTCAGGCGACCACCCAGCATTTCGTCAGGGCGTGCCCGCCCATCAGCTCGCCGTTCGGGTCGTCCACCCAGCCGCCAGCCTTGGCGCTCGTCGCGTCGATATAGTTGTTGAACATCGGCACGATCGCACCGCCCTCGTCGCGCAGGATCATCGCGGCCTGCCGGTACATGGCCTTGCGTTTGGCCTGGTCGAGCTCGGAGCGCGCGCCGATGATCAGCTTGTCGAAATCCTCGCGGAAGAAGCGGGTATCGTTCCATTCCGCCTTGGAAAGATAGGCGATGGAATAGACCTGGTCCTGCGTCGGGCGGCCGGTCCAGTAGGACATGGAGAAGGGTTGCTTGTTCCAGACGTCCGACCAGTAGCCGTCGCCGGGCTCGCGTTTGATCTCGACGGTGATGCCGCATTTGGCGGCGCTCTGCTGGAAAAGCTGGGCGGCATCGACCGCGCCCGGGAAGGCGACGTCCGAGGTGCGCAGCAGCACCGGGCCGCTATGACCCGACTTCTTGTAGTGCTCGGCCGCCTTTTCCGGATCGAACTTGCGCTGCTCGATATCGTCGTCGAACAGCGGATAGCCCTTGATCATCGGCGTGTCGTTGCCGACCGTGCCGTAGCCGCTGAGGATCTTCAGCACCATCTCCTCGCGGTCGACCGCATATTTCAGCGCCAGCCGCAGGTCGTTATTGTCGAAGGGCGCCGTGTTGCAATGGGCGATCATCACATAATGGCCCTTGCCGGGCACGTTGCGCAGCGTCACGCCCGGCAGGCGCTTGACCAGCTCGACTATCTTCGGCTCAACCCGGTTGATCATGTCGATCCGCCCGCCCTGGAGCGCGGCCGTGCGGGCCGTTGAATCGTTGATGACGATGATCTCGACCGAATCGGCATGGCCGCGCTGGTCGCTGCCCCAGTATCCCTCGTGCTTTTCCCCGACATGGCGCACGCCGGGTTCGTTGACCGCCATCCTGTAGGGACCCGTGCCGATGCCCTCGGTCGGGTTGCCCTTGCCGCCGTTCGGCTGGATCATCAGGTGGTAGTCACTGACGACGTAGGGCAGGTCGGCGTTCGGCTCTTTCAGCGTGATCACCACATTGCCGCCGTCCGCCTTGACCGTGTCGAACTCGGCCACGAAAGCGAGGGCGGCGGATTTCGAATCTGCATCGGCGTGGCGCTCGAAGGTGGCGACGACATCCTCCGGTGTCAGCGGCTTGCCGTTGTGGAAGGTGACGTCCTTGCGGATCTTGAAGGTCCACGTCTTGGCGTCGGAGGACGCCTCGTAGGATTCGGCGAGGCGATACTCGATCTCGCCGGCGGGTGAGATCTCGAGCAGCTGCTCGCCCCAGCAGCGGCCGATCGTATAGGGCACCTGGCTGGCCCAGGTCGCGGGGTCGAGGCTGTCGGTGGCCGCGCCGCCGACAAGCCCCGCGCGCAGCACGCCACCCTTGACGGGTCCTTCCGCGCGCGCCGCGCTGGTCAGCAAGGCATTGGCCGCCGTGATCGAGAGGCCGAGCATGGCGGCCCGGCCGAGAAAGTCGCGTCGGGAAAGCCGTCCGCCGGCGACAAGCCGGCTCAGATGATCGAGTTCAGTGGTCACGCTCGCACTCCTCCTTACGGTTGACGCGTCATCCTGCATCCCGGCAAGCCCGGTTGCCAAGTGGCATTTATCGCGACGGAGGCCAGGACCGATCGACATTCGGTTCAGGCCGAGCCGAAAATGGTGCTTTTGCGTGATCCGGAGCGCAGCGTACTTTTGGTACGTGAGCACCGGAAGCGCGCAAAAGTGCCGTTTGCAGGCCGGCATGGGCTGAATGTCGATCGGTCCTAACGGGCGAACTTGCGCGCGCCGGCAACGCAAAGCACGATGGCAAGCGTCGTGACGATCATGAGCGGGCTGACCTTTTCGTGCAGCAGCCAGGCGGCCAGCAGAAGGCCGAAGAAGGGCTGGAGAAGCTGCAACTGTCCCACCGCGGCGATGCCGCCGAGCGCCAGCCCGCGATACCAGAAGACGAAGCCGATCAGCATGCTGAAGATGGAGACATAGGCAAGTCCCGCCCAGGCGCGGCCTTCGACGCCTTCCAGCGTTCCCGGCAGCGAGAACAGCATGACGACCCCCATCGCCGGCAGCGAAAGCACCAGCGCCCAGGAGATCACCTGCCAGCCGCCGAGCGTGCGCGAAAGCTTCGCGCCTTCCGCATAGCCGAGGCCGCAGACGATGACGGCGGCGACCATCAGCAAGTCTCCCACGAGCGAGATCTCGGCGCCGGAATTCAGCGCGAAGCCGACCACCGTCGCGCTGCCGATGCCGGAGAAGAGCCAGAACAGCGGTTTCGGCCGCTCCCCGCCGCGCAGGACGCCGAAGACGGCGGTCGCCAGCGGCAGCAGGCCGATGAAGACGATGGAATGGGCCGAGGTGATGTATTGCAGCGCCAGCGCCGTCAGCAGCGGAAAGCCGACGACGACCCCGAGCGCGATGATGACCAGCGAGGCAAGATCGCCGCGCGACGGCCTTGGCTGGCGCAGCGCGAACAACAGCGCCGCCCCCAGAAGCGCCGCGATGACCGCCCGCGCGGAGGTCAGGAACATCGGCGAGAAATCCGCCACCGCGATGCGGGTCGCCGGCAGCGAACCGCTGAAAATGATGACCCCGAGCAGCCCGCTGCCCCAACCGTCCATGGATGTTCTCATCGTCCCTCGCATTCCCCTTCTCGATACAGGCAAGGGCTTGGCAAAGGCAGGAACAAAGCAATACAATTACGGCAAACTGTACTGGCCCATGGACCCATACAATAGGAGCGGAGATGGCAGGCGACCTTGCGGGAAGCAGAACGTCCGACGTCATGACGGCGATCCGCGGCCGCATCGCCGGCCGCGCGCTTGCGCCCGGCGACAGGCTTCCCTCGATCCGCCGCTTCGCGGCGACGATGAACGTTTCCCCCTCGACGGTGGTGGAGGCCTATGACCGCCTCGCGGCGGAAGGGTTGATCCGGGCGCAGCGGGGCTCGGGCTTCTACGTCTCGAATGCCGCCCTGCCGCCGCTTAAACTTGCGGCGGAGACACCGAAGGCACGGGCGGTCGATCCGTTCTGGATATCGCGGCAGGCGCTCGACGCCGACGACGCGGTGCTCAAACCCGGCTGCGGCTGGCTGCCGGCGGACTGGATGCCGAACGAGGCGCTGCGCCGCGCCATCCGCAGCCTCGCGCGCAGCGAAAGCGACCTCCTCGCCTATTACGGCAGCACGCACGGTTCGCCGGCGCTGCGGCGCCTGCTGCTGGGGCGGCTTGCCGAGGAGGGCATCGGGGCCGGCCCTGATCACCTGATGCTGACCAATACGGGCACGCAGGCCCTCGACCTCGTCTGCCGCTTCCTGTTGCGGCCGGGCGACACCGTGATCGTCGACGATCCCGGCTATTTCAACTTCCAGGCGCTGCTGAAGGCGCACCAGGTGAAGATCATCGGCGTGCCCTATGGGCCGTCGGGACCCGATATCGGCGCCTTCGAGGCGATCCTCGCCGCCGGGCGGCCCAAGCTCTACATCACCAATTCGGCGATCCACAACCCGACCGGGGCGACGGTCTCGCCGCAGGTCGCGCACCGGCTGCTGAACGCGGCGGCCGGCAGTGACATGACGATCGTCGAGGACGACATCTTCGCCGATTTCGAGCCGGAGCCCTCCACGCGGCTTGCCGCGCTCGACGGCCTTTCCCGCGTCATCCGCATCGGCAGCTTCTCGAAAACCCTCTCGGCCTCCGCGCGCTGCGGCTATATCGCGGCGCGGCCGGACTGGATCGAGGGGCTGGTGGACCTGCAGATCGCCACCAATTTCGGCGGACCGAACCCGATTTCCAGCGAGATCATCGCCCATATGCTCGCCGGCGGCGGCTACCGCAAGCATATGGAGGAACTGCGGCGCAAACTCGTGCGCGTGCGGCGCGAGACGGCCGATCGCCTGCGCCGTCTCGGCATCGAGCCCGTCATCCTGCCGCGCGGCGGCTTCAACCTCTGGTGCCGCCTGCCGGACGGGCTCGATTCCGCGCTGGTGGCACAGGCCGCCGTCGCCGGTGGCGTCGTCCTCGCTCCCGGCAACGTCTTCAGCGTGTCGCAGGGCGCCGCCGGCTTCATGCGCTTCAACGTCGCCCACATGCTGGAGCCCCGCGTCTACGAGGTTCTCGCGGCAGCGATGAAAACTGCGTCCTAGGACCGAACGACATTCAGTTCAGGGCGAGCCGAAAATGGTGCTTTTCCGCGACCCGGAGCGCAGCGTACTTCGGTACGTGAGCACCGGAAGCGCGGGAAAGCGCCATTTGCAGGCCGGCATGGGCTGAATGGCGTTCGATCCTAAAGCTGGTGCAGCACGAAAGGCTTGCCCTCGATGCGCTCGACCCGCATGCGGAATCCGAAGACGGCTTCGAGCGTGTCGGGCGTCAGGATGTCGGCCGGCGCGCCGTCCGCCACGATGCGGCCATCCTTCATCGCGACGATCCGGTCCGCATGGGCGCTCGCCTGGTTGATGTCGTGCAGCACGATGACGACCGTCGTGCCGTTTTCGTCGGCGACGGTGCGCAGCGAGCGCATGAGCGCGCGGGCATAGTACATGTCGAGATTGTTCAGCGGCTCGTCGAGCAGCAGATAGTCCGTGCCCTGCGCGAAGGCCATGGCGACGAGCGCGCGCTGGCGTTGACCGCCGGAAAGCGTCTCGATGAACCGGTCGGCAAGGTCGGTGAGGTCGAACTGGGCGAGCGCCGCGTCGATGATCGCGTGGTCATCCCCGGCAAGGCGTCCGCGGCCGTGCGGGAACCGGCCGAAGCCGACGAGTTCGCGCACGCGCAGGCGGCTGGCCACAGTGGTATCCTGCCGCAGGATGGCGATCACCCTGGCGAGGTCCCGGCCGGGCGTCGTGTTCACCGGCAGGCCGTCGATCTCGATGACGCCGGCCTGGAGCGGCTGCAGGCGCGCGACGAGCGAGAGCAGCGAGGATTTTCCCGCGCCGTTCGGGCCGATCAGCGCCACGACGCCGCCCTTCGGGATATCGAGGCTGACATCGGTGAGGATCGGCGTCACCCGGTGCTTGAAGGAGACGTTTTCTATCCGGATCATTTGCGGCTCCCAAGGACCAGCAGCAGGAGGAACACGAGCCCGCCGACGAATTCGATGACGACGCCGAGCGCCGTGACGCTACCCAGCGCATGCTGGAAGAGCGTCTGTCCGCCGACGAGCACGACGATGCCGGCAAGGGCGGCGGCCGGCAGCAGAACGCCATGACGGCGGGTCGCGACGATGCGCTCGGCAAGGGCCGCCACCAAGAGGCCGAAGAAGGCGACCGGGCCGACCAGCGCGGTGGAGACCGCAACGAGCGCCGAGACGAGGAGAAGCAGGCCGGTCACCGTGCCGGCCCAGCCGATACCCAGCCCCGTCGCCGTATCCGGCCCCAGCGAGATGACATCCAGCACGTGGCGCGCGCGCCAGGCGACGATTACGGCGATCGCCGTCACGATGGCGGCGAACACGAGGAGATCGGTGCGCACCGCATTGAAGTTGGCAAAGCTCGCCGTCTGCGCCACGGCGAATTCGTTGGGATCGATCAGGCGCGCGAGCAGCGAATAGAGGCTGCGGAACAGCACGCCGAAAACGACGCCGGCAAGCAGCATCAAGCCCATGTCGAGCCGGCTCTTCAGCATGGGCAGCAGCAGCCCGCAGGCAAGCAGCATCAGCAGCAGGACTTCTAGCCCGAACTTCAGTTGCGGATCGAAGGTCACATAACCGACGCCGCCGAGCAGGAAGACCATCAGCATCTGGCCGAAGAGATAGAGCGCATCGAGGCCCATGACCGACGGCGTCAGGATGCGGTTGCCGGTGACGGTCTGGAAGATCACGGTGGAAATGGCGATCGCGACGCCGACCTGCACAAGGGCCGCCAGTTTCAGGAGGCGCAGTTCCAGCACGAAGGCGATGTTGCCCTTGAGGCCGATCGCCAGGAACGCCACGGCGGAAACGAGCGCGGCCGCGGCAAGGGCGAGAAGACGGCGGTCAGCCATGGGCGCCGCGCCGGAAGAGCAGCCAGAGGAAAACCGCGCCGCCGACAACGCCCATCACGGTGCCGACGGGGATTTCATAGGGGTAGCGGATCAGGCGTCCGGCGATGTCGCAGGCAAGCACCAGCCCTGCCCCGCCGGCCGCCACCCAGCCGAGCGTGCCGCGCACATTGTCGCCCATCAGCCGCGAGACGATGTTCGGCACGGCAAGGCCGACGAAGGGGATCATGCCGACGACGACGACGCAAAGCGCGGTGATGACGGAGACGATGACCAGGCCGATCTGCATTATGCGGGCATAATCGATGCCAAGCCCGATGCTCGCCTCGCGCCCGAGCGCCATGATGGTCAGCCGGTCGGCGACGAACCAGGCGAAAGCGACCATCAGCGCGGCGATCCAGAGCATTTCGTAGCGCCCGCGCAGCACGCCGGAAAAGTCACCGTTGGTCCAGACGGCGAGATATTGCAGCAGGTCCGCCTGCCAGGCCGCATAGGTCGCCGCCGCGCCGATGACGCCGCCATAGACGATGCCGAAGAGCGGCACGAGGAAAGGCTGGGCCGGCGGCAGGCGCTGCGCCGTCGCAAGGAAGATCGACGTGCCGAGAAGGGCCGCGCCGCCGGCAATGAGGGTCTTCAGCGGCAGCGCGGCGGCCGGGAAGAGCAGCGTGACGAGGAGGATACCGAGTTCGGCACTCTGCGCCGTGCCGGCCGTCGCGGGCTCGACGAAGCGGTTGCGCGAGAGCGTCTGCATGATCAGGCCGGCAATCGCGAGGCCCGCGCCGCAGAGAATGGCGGCAAGCGTGCGCGGCAGGCGGCTGATGACGAGAAGCTGCAGGGCGTCGGGGTCGCTCAGGACCCTGCCGAGCGGCAGCGGGCTGACGCCGACGACAAGGCTCAGCACGAAGAGGAACGCGAGCCCGAGGCCCGCAATCCAGGTCATGCGCAGGGAAGGTCTTGAAACGGCGGCGGTCATGTCACGGCGTTCGGGCTGCCTCGTCCTGCCGCCAGTCGAGTGCCTGGAGGTTTTCCCGGAAGGCGAAGCGTACGAGATGGGATTCTATGACCGATTGGGTTTCGGCAAGGCCCTGCGCATCGTCCGACGTCGCGACCATGCGCAGGCCCTTGTCATCCGCTTCCAGAATGGCCGTGCCGCAGACGAAGCGGCATTCGCCCTGGGTCTCGGTATAGGAGACCTCGATCTTGTGGGCGAAATGCTTGCAGAGCTGCGCCAGATATTTCCGGCCGTTCTCCGTCTCCAGATAGGCTGCCGCTTCGAGCATGACGTTCCCCTTCCCACCGGACGGCATCGGCCACCCGTCAAAACATACCGTCCATACTCATGTTTTCACGGCAAGGAAAGCCGGCCCGGGCATGGCGTCTTTATCTTTTCCTTACATCGGCCGCGCGCCTTCCCAATCGAAACCTGACCTGCGGCGGGCCTAGTCTCACCCATGCACAACAGGAGAACGGACATGTCCGATTTCATCTTTCTTGCGCTCGGCTGCGGCACGTTCATCGTCTTTGCCGCTTATGCCCGCGCACTCGACCGGCTCTGAGGAGGCGACCATGCTCGAACCCCTTTTCGGCCTTTTCGTCGCGCTCGCCCTTGGCGCCTATCTCGTGGTCACGCTGCTGCGACCCGAACGCTTCTGAACCTCCAGGAGAAACTCCATGACCATGATCGGGTGGCTACAGATCGCCTTCTTCTTCCTCGCGGTTCTCGTCACCATCAAGCCGCTCGGCCTCTATATGGCCCGCGTCTTTGCCGGCGAGCGCACCGCGCTGTCGCCGGTTCTCGGGCGTCTTGAGGCAGATCTCTACCGCATTTCCGGGGTGTCGCCGACCAAGGAACAGGGCTGGCTTGCCTATACGGTCGCGATGCTCGTCTTCTCGCTTGCCGGTTTTGCCGCGCTCTACGCGATCCTCCGGCTCCAGGCCATTCTGCCGCTCAATCCGCAGGGATTTGCCGGCATGGCGCCGGACCTTGCCTTCAACACGGCCGTCTCCTTCGTCACCAACACCAACTGGCAGAACTACGGCGGCGAAACGACGCTCAGCCATTTCAGCCAGATGGCCGGCCTGACGGTGCAGAACTTCCTTTCGGCCGCGACCGGCACGGCGCTCGCCGTGGCTTTGACGCGGGCGCTCGTGCGCTCCAAGGTCTCGACGCTCGGCAACTTCTGGGTCGACATGACGCGGGCGACGCTCTACGTGCTGCTGCCGATGGCCTTCGTCGTCGCCCTCGTCTTCGTCGCCATGGGCCTGCCGCAGACACTGGACGCCGCCGTCACCGCGACCACGCTCGAAGGCGCAAGCCAGACGCTCTCGCTCGGCCCGGTCGCCTCGCAGGAAGCGATCAAGCAGCTCGGCACGAACGGCGGCGGCTTCTTCAACGTCAATGCCGCCCATCCCTTCGAGAACCCGACGACGTTCTCCAATTATCTCAACATCTTCGCCATGCTGTCGATCTCGGCGGCGCTGGTCTACGCGTTCGGTGAACTCGTCGGCAATCGCCGCCAGGGCTGGGCGATCATCAGCGCCATGGCGATCCTGCTGATCTCGGGCGTCGCCGTCGTCTACTGGGCCGAGGCCCAGGGCAACCCGATCCTGACGGCGCTCGGCGTCGATGCCGCCGCCGGCAACATGGAAGGCAAGGAGGTCCGTTTCGGACAGGCGATGACTGCGCTCTACGCCGCCGTCACTACCGGCCTTTCGGACGGTGGCGTCAACGGCATGCACGGCTCGTTCACCGGGCTCGGCGGCCTCGTGCCGATGTTCCTGATGCAGCTCGGCGAAGTCTTGCCGGGCGGCGTCGGCTCCGGCCTCTACGGCATGCTCGTATTCGCGCTGCTCTCCGTCTTCGTATCCGGCCTCATGGTCGGGCGCACGCCGGAATTCCTCGGCAAGAAGATCGAAGGCCGCGAGATGAAGTATGCCATGCTCGCCGTGCTCGTCCTGCCGCTCGCCATCCTCGGCTTCACCGCGGTCTCCGCCATGCTGCCCTTCGCCGTCGCAAGCATCGGCACGCCCGGCCCGCACGGGCTTTCGGAAATCCTCTATGCCTATACTTCGGCGGCCGGCAACAACGGCTCGGCCTTCGGCGGCCTGACGGGCAACACCGTCTGGTACAATACGACGCTCGGCATCGCGATGCTGCTCGGCCGCTTCGCCTATGTCGTGCCGGTCATGGCGATCGCCGGCTCGCTCGCCGCCAAGGTCAAGGTCCCGCCGTCCGCCGGCACCTTCCCGACGGACGGGCCGCTCTTCGTCGGCCTACTTATCGGCATCATCCTCATCCTCGGCGGCCTGCAATTCTTCCCCGCGCTCGCCCTCGGCCCCATCGTCGAACATCTCGCGATGCTCGCCGGCCAGACTTTCTAAGGAAAGAGCCATGTCCAAGGACCATCACGCTCAAAGCCTTCTCGATCCCGCAATCCTGCTGCCGGCCGCGCGCGACGCCTTCGTCAAGCTCGACCCGCGCCAGCTCGTCCGCAATCCCGTGATCTTCGTCACCGAAGCCGTCGCGGCCGTCGTCACCGTGCTCTTCCTACGCGATCTCTTCACCGGCAGCACGCAGGCAGGCTTCTCCGGCCAGATCGCCGCCTGGCTCTGGTTCACCGTGCTCTTCGCTACCTTCGCGGAAGCCGTCGCCGAAGGGCGCGGCCGGGCGCAGGCCGATAGCCTCAAGCGCACGAAATCCGAACTCGTCGCCCGGCGGCTCACGGCCGCCGGCACGACCGAAACGGTCCCGGCCACCGGCCTTGCGGTCGGCGATGTCGTGCTCGTTGCGGCCGGCGAGCTGATCCCGGGTGACGGCGAGGTGATCGAAGGCGTCGCCTCGGTCAACGAGAGCGCCATCACCGGCGAATCCGCGCCCGTCATCCGCGAATCCGGCGGCGACCGCTCGGCCGTCACCGGCGGCACGCAGGTCCTTTCGGACGAGATCCGGGTGAGGATCACCGTCGCGCCCGGGTCCTCCTTCGTCGACCGCATGATCGCGCTCATCGAGGGTGCGCAGCGGCAGAAGACGCCGAACGAGATCGCCCTGTCGATCCTGCTCTCCGGCCTCACGCTCATCTTCCTCTTCGTCTGCGTCGCCATATGGGGGCTTGCCGGCTATTCCGGCACGGTGCTGACCGTCACGGTGCTCGCCGCCCTCCTCGTCACGCTGATCCCGACGACGATCGGCGGCCTGCTCTCGGCCATCGGCATTGCCGGCATGGACCGCCTCGTACGCTTCAACGTCATCGCCACCTCCGGCCGCGCGGTGGAGGCTGCCGGCGACGTGGATACGCTGCTGCTCGACAAGACCGGCACCGTCACCTTCGGCAACCGCATGGCGAGCGACTTCCTGCCGGCGCCGGGCGTCTCGTCCTCCGAGCTTGCGCAAGCGGCGCTGATCGCCAGTCTTTCCGACGAAACGCCCGAGGGACGCTCGGTGGTGGCGCTCGCCACCGGCGAATTCGGCATAGCCATGCCGGAAGCGCGCTTCGACGCCGTCATCGGCTTCACCGCCGAAACCCGCCTGTCCGGCGTGGATACCGGCTCGCGCCGACTGCGCAAGGGTGCGGTCGACGCTGTGCTCCGCTTCGCCGGCCTTGCGGAAAACGAAGCGCCCGACGACTTCCGTCGCGCCGTCGAGACGATCGCCCGTAGCGGCGGCACGCCGCTTGCCGTTGCCGACGGTTCCCGCCTCCTTGGCGTCATCCACCTCAAGGACGTGGTCAAGCCCGGCATCAAGGAACGTTTCGCGGCGCTGCGCGCCATGGGTATCCGCACGGTCATGGTGACCGGCGACAACCCGGTCACCGCTGCCGCCATCGCCTCGGAGGCCGGCGTCGACGACTTCCTCGCCGAGGCCACGCCGGAGGACAAGCTCGCCTATATCCGCCGCGAGCAGCAGGGCGGCCGCCTCATCGCCATGTGCGGCGACGGCACCAACGACGCCCCGGCGCTCGCCCAGGCGGATGTGGGCGTCGCCATGCAGACCGGCACGCAGGCGGCCCGGGAGGCAGCCAACATGGTGGACCTCGATTCCAGCCCCACCAAACTCATCGAGATCGTCGAGATCGGCAAGCAGCTCCTCATGACCCGAGGCTCGCTCACGACCTTCTCCATCGCCAACGACGTCGCGAAATACTTCGCGATCATTCCGGCGCTGTTCGTCGCGACCTATCCGGCGCTCGACGCGCTCAACATCATGAACCTCGCCTCGCCGCAATCGGCCATCCTCTCGGCCGTCATCTTCAACGCGCTGATCATCGTGGCCCTCATTCCGCTGGCGCTGCGCGGCGTCGCCTATCGCCCGGCGGGCGCGGCCGCCCTGCTGCGCCGCAACCTCCTCGTCTACGGCCTCGGCGGCCTCGTCCTGCCCTTTGCCGGCATCAAGGCTATCGACCTTGCCGTCAGCGCCCTACATCTGGTGTAATCATGCTGAACCATCTTCGCCCGGCCATCACCCTCGTCCTCGCCCTGACCGCCCTTCTCGGCCTTGCTTATCCGCTTGCTGTGACGGGTGTCGCGCAGGTCGTCATGCCCTCGGCCGCCAACGGCTCGCTCATCGAAAGGAACGGAGCCGTCGTCGGCTCCGCCCTGATCGGCCAGGCCTTCGCCACGGACCGGTATTTCTGGCCGCGTCCCTCCGCGACGGGCCCCGACGCCTATAACGCGGCCGCCTCCTCCGGCTCGAACCTCGGCACGACGTCGGCCAAGCTCAAGGAGCGCGTCGAGGCCGATATCGCCCGACTGGAGACGGCAGGCATCGCGACCCCCGTCCCGGCGGACGCGGTGACGACTTCCGGCTCCGGGCTCGACCCGCACATTTCCCCCGCCTTCGCCCGAGCGCAGGTCGCGCGGGTGGCAAAGGCCCGGGGACTTTCGGAAACGGACGTGGCGAACCTCGTCGAAAACCGTATAGAAGGTCGGCTTTTCGGGAGCATCGGCGAACCCCGGGTGAACGTGCTACAGCTCAACCTGGCGCTCGACGCGCACGGAACATGAGAGTGAGAATGACGGACAACGACCGCGACGACAGTCGCAGACCGGATCCCGATGCATTGCTTGCCCTGGCGGAGAAAGACCGCCGGGGCAAGTTGACCGTTTTCCTGGGCGCAGCGCCGGGCGTCGGCAAGACCTACGCCATGCTGGCGCGCGCCGGGCGCCTCAAGGCCGAAGGCGTGGATATCGTCGTCGGCCTCGTGGAAACCCACGGGCGCGGCGAGACGGCCGCCCTCATCGACGGCCTTGACGTGTTGCCGCGCCTGCGCGCCGCCCATCGCGGCAAGGAGCTCGAGGAGTTCGACCTCGACGGCGCGCTCGCCCGCCGCCCGCGCATCGTGCTCGTCGATGAGCTTGCCCATTCCAACCCGGAAGGAAGCCGGCATCCGAAGCGCTACCAGGATATCGAGGAACTGATTGCCGCCGGCATCGATGTGTGGACCGCCCTCAACATCCAGCATCTCGAAAGCCTCGCCGACCTCGTGGCGCAGATCACCGGCGTGACGGTGCGCGAGCGCGTGCCCGACACCGTCCTGAAGAAGGCCGACGAGGTCGTGCTGGTCGACCTGCCGCCGACGGAGCTGATCGAGCGGCTGAAGGAGGGCAAGGTCTACCTGCCGGAAAGCGCAAGCCGCGCCGTCGACCGCTTCTTCCGCCTCGGCAACCTGACGGCGCTGCGCGAACTTGCCCTTCGCCGCACGGCCGACCGGGTGGACGACCAGATGGTCGACTACCTCAAGCAGAACGCCATCGAAGGCCCCTGGGCGGCCGGCGAACGGCTGCTCGTCTGCGTCGGACCGGACGAGCTTTCGGAAAAGGTCGTGCGCGTGGCAAGCCGCCTCGCCTCCGGCCTCAACGCGCCGTGGATCGTCGTCTCCATCGACCGGGCCGACCGCGAGGTGGAAACGACCGAGCGGCTGCAGCGCATGGAAGCGCTCTTCCGGCTCGCCGAACAGCTCGGCGCCGAGACGCGCCGGGTGGTGGGAAACGACTTCGTCGAGGAGATCCTGAAGCTCGCCCGCCGCGAGCACGCGACGCAGATCGTGATCGGTGCGAAACGCCATCGCGGCTGGACGCGTTGGCTCTCGCCGTCGCTGCCCGACGCGCTTTCGCGCCGCGCCGCCGGGCTGGGTGTCTATTTCGTGACGCCGGAGAAGACCGAAAAGCCTGCGCCGCCGCCAGTGCGCCTTCCGCTCCTCAACATCGCGTCCCTGCGCCAGTCCGCCCTGATCGCCGCCGGCCTCACGGCCGCCACCGCCGTCGTGGGCAAGCTGGTCTATATCTTTGCGGAACTGCCGAACATCTCGCTGCTTTTCCTGCTCGCCGTTCTCGGCGCCGCGGTGCTGGGCGGCTATGCATCCGCCTTCATCGCCGCGCTCCTGTCGGCGCTCGCCTATAATTTTCTGTTCATCGATCCGCTGCACACCTTCACGATCACCGCGCCGCACGAAGTCTTCGCGCTGATCGTCTTCCTGTGCGTCGCGATCATCGCCGGCGGGTTCGCCTCACGCATCAAGGAGCAGGCGGAGGTCGCCCGCGTGCGCGCCACCGCGCTGCAGTCGCTCTACGATTTCTCGCGCAAGCTCTCGACCACCGCCAAGGCGGACGACGCGATCTGGGTGGCGGTCTCGCATCTCCAGGCAAGCCTCAAGCGCAACATCGTTCTCCTCTTGCCCGACAAGGGCGACCTCAAGGTCGCCGCCATCTGGCCGCCGGATACCGAACTCGACGTCACGGATTTCACCGCCGCGCGCTGGACGCGCGACAAGCAGGAGACCGCCGGATTCGGCACCGGCACCCTGCCGAACAGCCGCTTCGAATTCCGCCCCCTGATGGGGCCGCACGGGCTGGTCGGCGTTTGCGGCATCCAGCAGGTGGTCGATGAACAGCTCGATCTCAACGCCGAACGCGCCCTCTCCGCCATCCTCGACCAGACGGCCATCGCGCTCGATCGCGCGCGGCTTTCGGAAGAAAGCGTCGAGCAAGCAGCGAAACTCGAGGGCGAGCGATACCGCGAGGCGCTGCTGTCCTCGATCTCGCACGACCTGCGCACGCCGCTCGCCACCATCATGGGCGCCGTCACGAGCCTGCGCCAGCTTGGCGACAAGATGAGCGCCGAGAGCCGCACGGACCTGCTCCAGTCCATCGAGGAGGAGGGCAGCCGCATGAGCCGGTTCGTCTCCAACCTGCTCGACATGACGCGCATCGAATCCGGCACGCTGAAGCCGAAAACGGATTGGGTGGACGTCGCCGACGTCGTGCAGTCCGCCATCGAGCGGGCGCGAAAATACTTCCCCGGCAAGCCGATCGAGACCGGCATCGCGCCGGACCTGCCACTTGTCGAGGGCGACAGCGTGCTGCTCGGCCAGGTCCTGTTCAACCTGCTCGACAATGCCGTGAAATATGGCGGCGACGAACCGGTCAACGTCTATGCCCGCCGCGACGGGCAGGATGTGCTGATCTCCGTGACCGATCTGGGCAAGGGCATCCCGCCCTCTGAGATCGACCGCGTCTTCGAGAAATTCTATCGTCGCGGCAAACCGGACGGCCGCGCGCCCGGTACGGGCCTCGGCCTTTCCATCGCCCGCGGCTTCGTCGAGGCGATGGGCGGCAAGATCCATGCGGAAAGCCCGGCGGTGAAGAAGAAGGGCACGCGCATCGTCATCCGCTTCCCGGTGAGCGACAAGACGAAGGCTGACAAGGCGAAATGACGAACGAGCGCATCCTCGTGGTGGACGACGAGCCGCAGATCCAGCGGTTCCTCAAGCCTGCCCTCAAGGCGGCGGGCTATGACGTGGTCGAGGCCGCGACGGGCGGCGAGGCGCTGAAGGCTGTGGCGACCGCCGCGCCGGACCTCGTCATCCTCGATCTCGGCCTTCCCGACATGGACGGCAAGGATGTCGTCACGAACCTGCGCGGCTGGACGACCATTCCGATCATTATCCTTTCCGCGCGCGAACGGGAAAGCGAGAAGATCGCCGCCCTCGATCTCGGCGCCGACGACTATATCGAAAAGCCCTTCGGCATAGGCGAGCTCACCGCCCGCATCCGCACGGCCCTGCGCCACCGCGAGCGCGCCGCGGCCCCGCCGGCCACCCTGTCCACCGACGGCCTCGTCATCGACACGGTGCGGCGGATCGTCTCCCGCAGCGACGAGGCGATCCGGCTGACGCCGAAGGAATACGACCTCCTGACCCTGCTTGCCCGTCATGCGGGCCGGGTCGTCACGCACAAGACGCTGCTCACCTCTGTCTGGGGACCGGCGCACGGCGAGGATCTCCATTACCTGCGCGTCTTCATCGGCCAGCTTCGCCAGAAGATCGAGCGCGACCCGACGAGCCCCACCATCGTGCGCACGGAACCCGGCGTCGGATATCGGCTGGTGGTGGACCAGGAATCCTGACACCGCGATCGTCGGCGGGCTTATAACAGCAGCACCTTAAACTTGACTATGCAAATCATGTTAAGCTATTCCTGTCCGGAATTCTGCGCGGGGTGATTGCCGCGCCTATTGAAGGAAGAGGGATGGCGGCCGCATTCGGCAATGCCGGAAGGACGATCGGCGACGGCTGCGGGAACGGTTCCCCGCGCCGGGAAGGCATGGCGCCGTGAAGGAGGTAGATGCAACCTCGCTGCTCTACGCCGCCCATCGCCCTGCCCTCGTGCGCTATGCCGCGCGCATCGTCGGCTCGCGCGAGGCGGCGGAGGATATCGTCCAGGACGCCTTCATCCGCTTCTCGCCGGCACGGACCCACGGCACGTCCGCCAGCCAGACGCTCGCCTATCTCTACCGGATCGTGCGCAATCTCTGCTTCGACCTCATCAAGCGGCAGAAGATCGAAATGAGGGAGCGCGACACCGAGCCGCCCTTCTGGTCCGTGCCGCAGCCCGTCGATACGCCGGAGGAAACCGTTCTTGCCTCGGACGAGGTCCGCATCGTGCAGGAGGTTCTGGACAGCCTGCCGCAGGACGTGCGCATCGCGGTCGAAATGCACCGGTTCGGCGGCCACACGCTGGAGGAGGTCGCCGCCCATCTCGGCATCTCGGTTGCCACCGCATACCGGCATGTGCGGGCCGCGCTGGTGCAGATCGCGCTGCGGCTCGACAGTTCCGCATCATAATCGGCCGGTCCCGTGAAAAATTCCTGCCCGCAAATCGTCCCTACGCTCGGAATGGATATTCGGCTAGAACCCGGTGCGCGGCACGGGAAGCCGGGACACGGATAGCATCTTGGCTGAGGACGACAACGACAAGCGCCACGCACTGGAGGAGGCCATGGACTGGCTGCTGCGGCTCAAGGACGAGCCGCGGTGTCGGCAGACGGCCAAGGACCTGGAGGCGTGGCTGGACCGCTCGGAGCGTAACCGGGCCGCCTGGCAGAGTGCGCTCAAAACCTGGGCGCTGCTCGGCGAGGCCGAACCGCGCCATGCGCATCTGTGGCGGGGCGAGAGCGCCGGGATCGTGCCCTTGCCGCGCCGCCGGCGCTGGGTCGCCGCTACGGCGCTCGCCCTTGCGGCAAGCCTCATGCTTTTCCTCGCCGCCCCGGCCTTCATGATCTGGCTGCAGGCCGATTTCAGCACCGGAACCGGCGAAAGCCGGATCGTGACGCTGGCCGACGGCAGCGCGGTCAACCTTTCCGCCGGTAGCGCGATCGATGTCGAACTGACGCCGGAAGGACGCCATGTGCGCCTGCTGGCGGGCGAAGCGTTCTTCGACGTCGCGCATGATGCCGCGCGGCCCTTCACCGTCGATGCCGGCAAGGCGAAGGTGGTCGTGCTCGGCACGGCCTTCGACGTGGCGCTCGACGACGCGACGGCCACCGTGCAGCTCGCGCGTGGCGTGGTCGGCATTTCCGGCGACGGCGCGGGCCGCCCGGTCGCCGAGATGGCGCCCGGCGACATGGCGACCGTGGACGGGAAGACGGGTGCCATCACGCACGCCACCGTGCCGCTTGAAGAGATCGGCGCCTGGCGCAGCGGCTTGCTCTTCGTCAACGACGTGACGATCGACAGCGTGATCGCCCGCCTGCAGCGCTATCATCCGGCGTGGATCAGCGTGCCGGACCGCACGCTCGGCCGCCAGCGCGTCACCGGCCTCTACGACCTGCGCGATCCTGACCGGGCCCTGAGAGCGCTGGTAACGCCGCATGGCGGCAAGGTGCGTTCCGTCTCTGCCTATGCCCGCGTCGTCTCGCGCTATTGAGTCTTCGGAAAAGTTTTCGGAAAAAATCAGGAAATTTGTATCGACCGTGAAAAATCCTGCCGAGGTGGTCGTCTCTGCACCGGGAATGCGCGCCGGGGGCAGCGCATGCCAGGGTATGACACCGGGGGTAAAATGCGTTCGCATAACGATCGACCGAACATCACGCGCGCCGCGACGCGCGTGCGCACCGTCTTCATCACCAGGCTGATGGTTTCGACCGCGGCGGCACTCGTCCTGAGCCTGCCGCAGGCCGCCCTCCAGCCGGCGGCCGCGCAACAGAAGACCGCACGCGTCGGCGCCATGCCGTTCGACATTCCGGCACAGTCGCTGGCAAGCGCGCTCAACGCCTTCGGCCGCCAGTCCGGCCTGCAGGTATCGCTCGCCGCCGCCACCTCGCGCGGCGCGACCTCGAAGGCGCTGAAGGGCCGTTTCACGCCGCAGGAGGCGCTCGCCCGGCTTCTCGAAGGCACCGACACCCAGCACTCCATCACCCTGGACGGCACCGCGATCGTCACGGCAAGACACCTTTCGCCGCTCGTCACCGGTTCCGTGGAGGATGGCGCGACGGCGCTCGAACGCATCACCGTGGATGGCGAACAGACGGGCGACGGGGATGTCGCCGAAGTCAACATTTCCGCCAAGGACCTGGAGCGCAAGAACCCGGCGACCATCCAGGACGTCTTCCGCAACGAGCCGAGCATCAAGGTGGGCAGTTCCCTGCCCATGTCGCAGAAGGTCTATGTCCACGGCATCGAGGAGACGAACCTCGCCGTCTCGATCGACGGCAGCCGCCAGAACAACAAGGTCTTCCACCACAATGCGACGACCCTCATCGACCCATCGCTGCTGAAGGCCGTCAGCGTCGACGAGGGCGTGGCACCGGCCGATGCGGGCCCCGGCGCGCTCGCCGGCTCCATCGAATACGAGACGAAGGACGTTTCCGACTTCCTCGACGGCAACGGCTACGGCGGCTTCTTCAATTCCAGCTACAACAGCAACGGCAACGTCTTCACCAACGGCTTTGCCGGCTATGGCAAGCAGGACGGCCTTGAATTCCTCGGCTACTTCAACCTCGGCCGCGGCAACGAATTCTCCGCAGGCAACGGCGACAAGGTTCCGGGAACCAGCACGCATTTCGTGAGCGGCATCGGCAAGGCCGCCTATGAGTTCGAAAGCGGCGACCGGATCGAGATCAGCCATGAATCGATCAACGACGAGGCGCCGCGCCCCTTCCGCGCCAACATGACCGGCACGACGAATGCAAAGCCGTGGGAACCGTTGATCCGCGACTATAACCTGACGCGGCGCAACACGGTGTTCACCTATACGGACACCACACCCGAGGGATGGTGGGATCCCAAGCTGGTGCTCGCCTATGGCGATACCGAGGTCGGCACGACGGTCTGGCAGAATCCCCGTTTCACGCCGCTGACCTATCCCGTCTTCGGAAACACGACCACCTTCAACGGCAAGTTCGAGAACCGCTTCAACTTCGATATCGGCACGGTGACGGCCGGTATCGACTTCTACAACGACAAGGCGGAACTCATAGACCTCTACGACTCCGGCAGCGAAAAGGCGCGCAATGTCGGCGCCTACGTCCAGGCACGCCTGCAGCCGTTCGAACATGCCCGCCTGTCCTTCGGCGGCCGCGCGGACCGGCAGTGGTTCACCGGCACCGGCGAGCAGGAATGGGATAATACGGGCCTCAGCGGCAACATCTCGGCCGAATACGACCTCATTCCGGAATTCCTGACGGCAAAGGCCGGCTATTCTCATGTCTGGGCCGGCATTCCGCTGGCCGAGAACTTCATCCTGAACCCCGGCTGGACCTACCTGCCGGAACCGATCCCGACGACCTCGGACAACTACACGGTGGGTCTCGTCGCGAAATACGAGGGCTTTTCCGTGGAAGGATCGGTCTTCCGCACGGACATGGATAATGCCCGCGAAGCGCGCTACGGCTATGCCTACAAGACGCGGCAGGTGGATTCGGAAGGCTATTCGATCGGCGCCGGCTACGACTGGGCCGACGGCTATGTCCGTTTGAAATATGTCGATATCGACACGCGGATCGACGGTACGCCGGCCGATTCCGACACCGGCAACTATCTGGTGACGCCCGTCGGCAAGATCATCACCGTTTCGGCGGCCCATACCTTCGCCGACTGGGGCCTGACGGTCGGCGGCGACGTGGAGATCGCGCCGAAATACGAGAGCTTCAAGGCCTATGAGGTCGTCAACACCTTCCTCGAATACAAGCCGCCGAACCACCAGAACCTGACGCTGCGCGCCGACGTGAAGAACATCTTCGACGAGACCTATTCCGACCGCGCAACCTATGGCCAGGACCAGGGCGTCGTGACACCGCTCTACCAGCCCGGGCGCTCCTTCGTCCTGAGCCTGCGCGCCACGTTCTGATGAAACGGATCCCGGCGGGCTTGAGGCTCGCCGGGATCGACCCACCTGGAGATGACGATGAAACGCGCCGTAAAATCCCTCGTCCTGCTGGCCGCTCTCCTTGCAGGCAGCGCCTTTGCCGAAGAGCTCAGGATCGACACGGCGGCTGGGGCGAAGACGGTGACGACGCCGGTCGAAACCGTCGCGGTCTTCGACATCGCAGCCGTCGATACGCTCGACAAGCTCGGCGTCAGGCCGGCGGGCCTGCCGGCCAATCTTTACCTGAAGGAACTCTCGCACCTGACGGACGGGGCGAGCGTGGTCGGCGATATCTTCGAGCCAGACCTCGAGGCGCTAAGCGCGCTGGCGCCCGATCTCATCATCCTCGGCGGCCGCTCCTCGGCCAAGGTGGACGCGACCACGCAGGTCGCCCCCACCATCGACATGACCATGGACGGCGACGACCTCCTCGAACAGGCCCGCGAGCGCCTCGCCACCTATGGCCGCCTCTTCGACAAGCAGGCCGAGGCCGAGGCGGCCCGCAAGGAGCTGGACGCCGCCGTTGAGAAGGCCCGCGCCGCCGTCGCCGGCAAGGGCAAGGCGCTGATCGTCATGACCAATGGTCCGAAGGTGACCGCCTACGGTCCCGGCTCCCGCTTCGGCTGGCTGCACCGCTCGCTCTACCTGCCGGCAGCCATCGAAAACGTCGAGGCGGCAACCCACGGCGAAGCGGTTTCGTTCGAATTCATCCGCGAGGCAAACCCCGATTGGCTGATCGTGCTCGACCGCGCCGCCGCCATCGGCTCCAACGAGCAGAACGCCAGGATCACCCTCGACAACGAACTCGTCGCGCAGACGACGGCGTGGAAGAAGGAGCAGGTCGTCTATCTTCCCTCCGGCGACTTCTACATCGCGGCCGGCGGCGTGCAGGCGATGACCCGCGTCTATGCGGCCATCGGCGCGGCGTTCGGGGCGGCCCGCTGACGTTCAGGCGATCAAAATGGCCGGATGTGCAGTTTATTTACCCAACCGTACCGGAATCGCCGAATCAGACCTTCCCTGCGGGCGGGCGAAACCCTAGTTGGAAAGCACTCGCGCAACCCGCGAGCTTCCCCGCGTCATTGGGAGCCAAACCGTGGCGCTCGCTGCCCCGCTTCGTGCGGGGCTTCTTTTTTTCAGCGTTCAGAATGTATTCGGGAAGGCCTGGCGCAGCAGGGCCATGGCGGTCTTGTGCAGGGCGTCGGAGCGCGCCATGTCCGGGTTGAACGTATCCCAGTACCAGGCGCCCTGAACGAGATAGTTCAGCCCTTCCGCCAGCGTATCCGTGTCCACGCCCGCATAGCCGCCATCGCGGGCCACTTCGGCAAGAAGGGCGCGCGACTGGGCGAGATAGGCCTGGTCGCTCGGCAGGCTGATCATGCGGTCGAGCTGCATGGTCTGCCGGTCGCTGCCGAACAATACCCAGACCGAGACCCAATCGGGATGCTGGTTGCGGAAATGCCGGGCGCAATCGATGGAGGCGACGACCCGCTCGGCGGCTGAGAGGCCCGGCTTATTGACCGTTTCCTCCCAGAGGCGGGCGAACTGGTCGTTGAGATGTTCCAGCACGGCGCGGAAGAGCTTTTCCTTCGAGCCGAAATGAAAGACGACCAGCGCATTGGACGAGCCGATCTCGCCGGCGATGCGCTGCATGGTGACGCCCGCGATCCCCTCCTCGGCGATGAGGCGGATGGTGGTGTCGATGATCCGCTGCGCGCTCGCCTGCCCGCGCAGATGCCGGCGGTCCTGCCGGCCGGTCTTGGTCATCGGGGTCGAAGCGTCCGGCTCCCGGTCTGGCGGCATCGTGGCTTTCGGTGTCTTCAACGCATCGTTTCCGGATCGGGGTGGCCCGCCGCCCTTATCGGACGGCGGGCCGGACTGGTCAACGGCACTTAGAGGGCCGGACGATGCGCCGCATCGCCGTACCAGGCACCGGTCGCCTCCTCGAAGGCAAGGCCGGCGCGGAAAACATCGGCGTCGCGATAGGTGCGGCCGACGATCTGCAGCCCGGTCGGCACACCGTTGCCGGCGCGGCCGGTGGGTACGGAGAGAACGGGGCAGCGGCTCATCATGTTGAACGGCGTCGTCATGACCCAGCCGAGCGACGGATTGACCACCTTGCCGTTGATCTCGACCGTGCCGGTCGTATGGTCGAAATCGGCGGGCACGGCAGGCAGCGCGTTGGTCGGGCAGACGAGCACGTCGTAGCGGTCGAGGATCGGGCCGAGCGTGCGGTACATCTCACCGATGACTTCGAGGCTTCCGACGAAATCCGTCGATTTCGAGGCCCGGCCCTTCTGCGCGAAATCGCGGGCATAGGTCGTCATCTCATCGCCGTGCTCGTCGAGCAGCGTGGAGAGATAGCCGCCGAAGAGGTGTTCGAGGTAGCCCATGCCGGCATCGAGGATATGCGGCGGCCAGCCGAGATCGACCTCCTCCACCGTCGCACCCAGCGAGCGGAAGACCTCCAGCGCCGCAAGCGTGTTCCTCTGCACCTCCGGATCCACCTCGAATACGCCGAGATCCATGGAAAAGGCGATCTTCCAGCCCTTGATCGGCTTGTATTCCAGCGGCAGGCGCAGTTTCGGCCGGAGCGAGGCGATGTCCTCGGCGCTCGGGCCACACATCACGTTCTGCAGGAGGATCGCATCCTTCACCGTTCGGGCCATCGGGCCGGTATGGCAGAAGAAATCGAGGTTGAAGGGCGTGTCGTCAGGGTTGCGGCCATAGGGCGGCTTGTAGCCGACGACACCGCAGGCCGAGGCCGGAATGCGGATCGAGCCGCCGATGTCCGAGCCCGTCGCCAGCGTCGAGGTGCCGGAGGCGAGCGAGGCGCCCGCGCCGCCCGAGGAGCCGCCGCAGGTGAAGTCCGGGTTCCACGGATTGCGGGTGACGCCCCACAGCCGCGACCAGGTGGTGCCGGCGCAGCAGAATTCCGGCGTCGCCGTTCGGGCATGCACGATGCCGCCCGCCGCCATGACGCGGGCGTTCATCGTCGAGGTGCGGTCGGCAATGTAGTCTTTCTGGATCAGCGAACCGATGGAGGTCGGCTTACCGGCGATGTCGCTCTCGTCCTTGATGCCGACCGGCAGGCCCTCCAGCACACCGGTCCGCGCGCCCCTGGCATATTTCGCTTCCGCCTTGCGGGCACGATCCATGGCCTCGTCGAAATGGGTATAGGTCAGCGCGTTGACCGGACCCTTCAGGGCCTCCGCCCGGCGGATCGTCGCCTCCATCAGTTCGACGGGGGAGAGCTTCCGGCTTTTAAAGAGGCTCAGCGCCTCATGGGCGGAAAGATAACAAAGGTCGAGGTCGCTCATGGCGGGCTCCGCGGGAGAGGTCTTGTCGGCCGGACGCATCACTTCAGCACCTCGGTCCAGATCTTGGTGTAGAGGTCGTTCACAGCCTGCGGGCAGGCCGGCGAGAACCGGCCGTGAGCGAGATGCTCCTCCGGCACCATGATCTCGGGCGCGGTGCGCATGTCCTCCGGCAGGTATTTTTCCGAACCCTTGATGCCGTTGGCATAGCGGGCGTGGGCGGAAATCAGCGCGGCATTCTCCGGGTCCATGATGAAGTTCATGAACAGCTTCGCGGTCTCGACATGGGGCGCGGTCTTCAGGATCGCGACATTGTCCATCCAGATCGGGTAGCCTTCCTTCGGGTAGCCATAGACGAAACGGTCGCTCTTGAGGCGCACACGCATCGCCGCCCCGCCCCAGGTGACGCCCGCCGCATAGTCGCCGGCGGTGTATTTCTCGATGTTCGGGTAGTCGAGCGCGATCCATTTGTCGCGCGCGGCGGCCAGCCGGTCGCGCACCTTGCGCAGGATATCCTTGTCGTCCGTGCAGACCTCACCGCCCTCATAGGAGACGGCGAGCGACAGCACGTCGCCCATTTCCGGCAGCACGTTCACCTTGCCGACGAGCTCCGGCGGCGGATCGAGAAAGATCGAGGATGTATTGGGATCGCCGGAATAGACGGACTTATCGACGATGACGCCGGTCGTTCCCCATTGCCAGGGCACGGTGTAGCGGCGGCCCGGATCGAAATCGACATCGACCCAGCGCGGGTCCATGTGCTTGAAATTCTCCATCTGGTCGGGGCGGGCTTCGAGCAGCAGCCCCTCGTCCACCCAGATCTTCACGAAGGTCGAAGACGGCACGACGATATCGAAATCGTTGCCGCCCTGCCGGGCCTTGGCGATCGCCGTATCGTTGGAATCGAAGTCCGTCACCGTCACCTTGACGTCATAGGCGGCCTCGAATTTCTTGATCAGTTCGGGGCTCGTATATTCCCCCCAATTGTAGATGTTCAGCACGCCTTCCGCCTGCGCCTGCCCTGAGGGCAGAAGCGCGGCGATCGACATGGCGGCAGTCACAAGCATGCGCATGAAGAACTCCCTTGATTGGCCAGGCTGGCGAGGCGCTTCGATGCGCGAACGCATGATTGCAGCGGATTGGCCGAGCCCCCTCCCCGGGCCTCGTTCCCGTCCTCTCCGGGTGCCTCGCAACCAGAAGAAAACAAACTGAACGTTTAGTCAAATAGATTTTAAGTCCGCCGAAAGCCACGCCCGGTTATGAATATCAAGCCAAGCGGCTGCGACGGACGAAATAGGCCGCGGCGGCGCTCATGGCCGCCAGCGCATACCAGGTGAGGGCATAGACGAGGTGGGTGTTGCGGAAGGCGACGACCGTCAGGCCGCCGATCGGCAATCCGCCCGGATTGGGCGTCGCATCGGCGTCGATGAAATAGGGAGCGACATCCGCAATTCCTTTCGCCGCGGCGATCGCAGCGACGTCGCGGGAGAACCAGCGATCGCCGGCCGGGTCATTGGAACGCAGGAACGCACCGCCCGGCTCGCTGATCCTGAGCAGGCCGGTGACCGCGACGGGACCGGCGGCGAGTTCGCTCGCCACCCGCGCCGCAGGATCGCGCCTGTCGGCGGGCACGAAACCACGGTTGACGATAACCGCCGTATCGTCGGCAAGGATGAGCGGGGTCAGCACCCAGAAGCCCGCCCCGCGCTCCGTCACGGCCTGCACCAGCACCGTCTTGTCGTGCAGGAAGAGCCCGGTCACGCCGACACGGCGATACTCGTCCTTTTCCGCGCTCACGGTATTCCACTCGGCGCGGGATGGCGCGGGCACGGGGTCGGCGTGGATCCGTGCCTCCACCCGCTCGATGAGGTCGAGCTTCCAGAACAGCCGCTGCACCTGCCAGGTACCGAGGGTAAGGAAGACGGCGGCAAGGAACAGCAGGAAGCCGGGAAAGATGTATCGGGCGCGAGAAGATGGCTCGGGCATGGTGCGCTATTGCACCCCCCTCTGCCCTGCCGTGCCGCCCCCGTTGCTCCCACCCGCCGACCGACCGGCACCCATCAAGGCATGTTCTTCATCATCTCGTGGGTCATCGGCATCATGTTCGTGTTGAGATGATGCATGACCCAGAGGGAACCGGCAATCGCGATGCCGACGATGATCAGCGTGAAGATCAGCGCCATCATCGTCCAGCCGCCTTCCGAGCGCGTGTTCATGTGCAGGAAGTAGACCATGTGCACGACGATCTGCACGACGCCGATGCCCATGACGAGCACGGCCGTGAAGAGCTTGCTGTCCAGCACGCCCCCCATGACCAGCCAGAAGGGAATGGCCGTCAGGATGACCGACAGGACGAAGCCGATCATGTAGCCCTTGAAGGAACCATGGCCGGCCCCATGACCGTGGCTGTGCGCATGATGAGCGTCAGACGCGCTTTCGTGGGTGGGGTGCGCGCTCATCCGAGAACTCCCAGCAAATAGACGAAGGAGAAGACGCCGATCCAGATGACGTCGAGGAAATGCCAGAACATCGACAGGCACATCAACCGGCGGCGGTTTTCAGGGGTGAGACCGCGCTTCTTGACCTGCACCATCAGCGTGATCAGCCAGATGGTGCCGAAGGTGACGTGCAGGCCGTGCGTGCCGACCAGCGTGAAGAAGGACGACAGGAACGCCGAGCGCGTCGGGCCGGCGCCTTCGTGGATCAGGTGGTAGAATTCGTAAAGTTCCAGCCCGAGGAAGGCCGCGCCGAAGACGCCGGTGATGCCGAGCCAGACGAGCGTCTCCATCTTGGCGTTGCGCTCCATCTGGAGCATGGCAAAGCCGTAGGTGATGGAGGAGAGGAGCAGCATCGCCGTGTTGATGGCGACGAGGTTGAGGTCGAAAAGGTCGGCCGGCGACGGGCCGGCGGCATAGTTGCGGCCAAGCACGCCGTGCGTCGCGAAGAGCACGGCGAAGATCAGGCAGTCGCTCATCAGGTAGAGCCAGAAACCCAGCATGGTGCTGTTTTCCGGATGATGCTCTTCCGTCAGGTAGAAGGTCGGTTTTTCGTCGGTCTGGACTTGGGTCGCGCTCATGGGCTCAGGTCCGTTCTGCGAGCAGTTGCGTGCGCGCCTCTTCCGTCGCCGTCACGGTCTCGACGGGGATGAAGAAGTCGCGGTCGTAGTTGAAGGTATGGGCGATCGACACCGCGACGATGGCGATGAAGGAGACCGCCGCCAGCCACCAGATGTACCAGATCAGCGCGAAGGCGAGCACGACGCTGATGCCGGCGAGGATGACGCCCGTACCGGTGTTCTTCGGCATGTGGATCGGCTTGAAGCCGCCGAGCGGGCGCTCGTAGCCGCGGTTCTTCATGTCGTACCAGCCGTCATGGTCGTGCACGACGGGCGTGAAGGCGAAGTTGTAGTCCGGCGGCGGCGAGGAGGTCGACCATTCGAGCGTTCGGCCGTCCCAGGCGTCGCCCGACGTCTCGCGCAACTGGTCGCGCCGCAGGAAGCTGACGACGAGCTGGATGATGAACGAGGCGATGCCGAGCGCGATCAGGCCGGCGCCAAAGGCCGCGATGATGAACCAGATCTGCAGCGACGGGTCCTCGAACTGGCTGACACGCCGGGTGACGCCCATCAGGCCGAGCACGTAGAGCGGCATGAAGGCGAAGAAGAAGCCGATCTGCCAGAACCAGAAACTCATCTTGCCCCAGAAGGGATCGAGCTTGTAGCCGAAGGCCTTCGGCCACCAGTAGACGAGGCCCGCCATCAGCCCGAACAACACGCCGCCGATGATGACGTTGTGGAAGTGGGCGATGAGGAACAGCGAGTTGTGCAGCACGAAGTCGGCCGGCGGGATTGCCAGCATCACGCCCGTCATGCCGCCGATGACGAAGGTAATCATGAAGCCGATGGTCCACAGCATCGGCAGCTCGTAGCGGATGCGGCCGCGATACATGGTGAAGAGCCAGTTGAACATCTTCGCACCCGTCGGGATCGAGATGATCATCGTGGTGATGCCGAAGAAGGCGTTGACCGAGGCGCCCGAGCCCATCGTGAAGAAGTGGTGCAGCCACACGAGGTAGGACAGGATCATGATGACGCAGGTCGCATAGACCATCGAGGCATAGCCGAACAGGCGCTTGCCGCAGAAGGTCGCGACAACCTCGGAGAAGATGCCGAAGGCCGGCAGGACGAGGATGTAGACCTCCGGATGGCCCCAGATCCAGATGAGGTTGATATACATCATCGGGTTGCCGCCGAGGTCGTTCGTGAAGAAGTTCGTGCCGACATAGCGGTCGAGCGACAAGAGCGCGAGCGTGGCGGTCAGGATCGGGAAGGTCGCGACGATCAGGATGTTGGTGCAGAGCGACGTCCAGGTGAAGATCGGCATCTTCATGAAGGTCATGCCCGGCGCGCGCATCTTCACGATGGTGGTGATCAGGTTGATGCCCGACAGCGTCGTGCCGACGCCCGCCACCTGCAGGCCCCAGATGTAATAGTCAACGCCGACGCCGGGACTGTAATCCGCGCCAGAAAGCGGCGGATAGGCCAGCCAGCCGGTGCGCGCGAATTCGCCGACGAAGAGCGACATCATGATGATGATCGCGCCGGCCGTCGTCATCCAGAAGGAGAAATTGTTGAGGAACGGGAAGGAAACGTCACGCGCGCCGATCTGCAGCGGCACCACATAGTTCATGAAGCCGGTGACGAAGGGCATGGCCACGAAGAAGATCATGATCACGCCATGGGCGGTGAAAATCTGGTCGTAGTGATGCGGGTTGAGGTAGCCCTCGCTGCCGTTGAAGGCGATCGCCTGCTGGATGCGCATCATGATCGCATCGGCAAAGCCGCGCAGCAGCATGATGATCGCCAGGATGATGTACATGATGCCGATCTTCTTGTGATCGACGCTGGTGAACCATTCGTTCCAGAGATAGCCCCAGAGCTTGAACTTCGTGACGAGCGCAAGGAGCGCGATGCCGCCGAGCGCGACGACGACGAAGGTCACGACGAGGATCGGCTCGTGATAGGGGATCGCTTCGAGGGTAAGCCGTCCGAAGAGGAATTTTGTGAGGCTGATGTCACCGAACATGGGGCTGTCCAATATCGTTTCGAATGCGGCCGGAAGGGTTCCAAGGCCTTGCGCATCCGCCACGAGCGGCGGATGCGATGAAGCTAATGCGCCTGATGCGCGTCGTGGTTCATCGTGGCGGGCTCGTCGATGCCTTCGGCCGGCTCCTCGCTGCGCGCAGGATTGCCGGTTTCCGGGAAGGTGGCGCCGGGCGCCTCTTCTTCCGCGTGGCGGTTGTCGTGTTGGAGCCTGGCCTTGTTTTCATGGCTTTCCGTGCCGGCGCCGCCCATCATGTCGATGTGCATCATCTCCTTCATGCACATCTGGCCTTCGCGCACGCACATGTTGAGCACGGCCTCGTAGAGCCCGTCGTCGACGGTTGCGTAATAGCGGACCGGCTCCTTCGCACTCGGCTTTTCGAGTTTCAGGTAGGCGTCGCGGTTGAGCGCCGTGCCGTTCTGCTTCACGCGGGCGACCCACTGGTCGAAGCCGGCCTGGTCCACGCCGTGGAACTTGAAGCGCATGTGGGAGAATCCGTCGCCGCTGTAGTTCGACGAAAGGCCCTCGTATTCGCCGGGTTTGTTGATCACGGCGTGCAGCTTCGTCTCCATGCCCGGCATCGTGTAGATCATGCCGGCAAGGGCGGGAATGTAGAAGGAGTTCATCACCGAGGAGGCGGTGAGCTTGAAATTGATCGGCACGTCGACCGGGGCGGCCATCTCGTTGACCGTCGCGATCCCGTAGTCCGGGTAGAAGAACAGCCACTTCCAGTCGAGCGCCACGACCTCGACGGTAATCGGCTTCGTCTCCTGCGAAACGGGCCGCGCCGCATCGATCCGGTCGAGCGGGCGGTAGGGGTCGAGCTTGTGGGTACTGACCCAGGTGATCGCACCGAGCGCGATGATGATGGCGAGCGGCGCCGACCAGATGATGACTTCGAGGCCCGTGGAATGGTGCCATTCCGGATCATACTTGGCCGCCGTGTTCGATTGGCGATAGCGCCAGGCGAAAAACAGCGTCAGGAAAATCACCGGCACGATGATGATCAGCATCAGGATCGTCGAGATGACGATCAGGTCTCTTTGCTGCGCTGCAATATCGCCGGATGGCGACATGACGACCATATTGCAGCCCGAAAGGGTGGCGAGCATCAGGGCTAACGGTATGGTGCGTCGGGCTAAACTGAATTGCTTCGGCATTTCGGCCTCAACTTGCGTTCTGTCTAGTCGGCAATAATCCGGCACGCTCGCGCTTGAAAATGAGGTCCATCGTCGCAGCGCAGCATTCTGTCGCACCACGGTAGCCAATGAGGGGCTATCTGTCGATGCGGGTTTGTACTAGCCCAATGGAAATGCATGTTGTCAATTTCGGTGGCATTATCGGCAGGCGTCACTTGTCCTTGATATCCGGCGCGGATTGATCAACATTCCAGTGACATGACGCAAATCCGCGTGGAGGAGTTCATGAGTTCGGCCATCAATCCCACATCGTCCGGTCTGGAGCGGGATGCCCGCCGCATGCACGAGGACGACAAGCCGCTCTCCCCGGGCAGCGTCGCCATCGGCGTGGTGATCGGCCGCACCTCGGAATTCTTCGACTTCTTCGTCTACGGCCTCGGCTCCATCCTCGTCTTCCCCAAGCTGATCTTCCCCTTCGCGGGAAGCGCGGTGGCGGCGACGCTGATGTCCTTCGCGCTGTTTCCCCTTGCCTTCCTCGCCCGTCCGGTCGGCTCCTTCGTCTTCATGTGGATCGACCGCAACTACGGCCGCGGCACGAAGCTGACGGTCGCGCTGGTGATCCTCGGCGGCTCGACCGCGTCGATCGCCTTCCTGCCGGGCTATGACACGATCGGCTACTGGGCGGTGGCGCTGCTCGCGCTCTTCCGGCTCGGCCAGGGCTTTGCGCTCGGCGGAGCCTGGGACGGGCTCGCCTCGCTGCTGAACCTCAGCGCACCGGCGAACCATCGCGGCTGGTACGCAATGATCCCGCAGCTCGGCGCGCCGATCGGCTTTGCGCTGGCGAGCATCCTCTTCGGCTATTTCGTCAGCAGCCTTTCGGAGGCCGACTTCCTCGCCTGGGGCTGGCGCTATCCGTTCTTCGTCGCTTTCGCGATCAACGTCGTGGCGCTCTTCGCGCGCCTGCGCATCGTCGCCAGCAAGGAGTTCGGCGCTGCCATGGAAGCACAGGAGCTGCAGCCCCGCCCCGTCTTCGAGATGCTGAGCAAGCACGCCATGGACGTCGTGCTCGGCGCCTTCGTGCCGCTGGCGAGCTTTGCCATGTTCCACCTCGTCACCATCTTCCCCTTGAGCTGGATCACCCTCTACGGCGGCCAGTCCGCGGCGGAATTCCTCTGGGTGCAGGTGGCCGGCGCGGCGGTCGGCGCAGTCGGCATCGTGCTGTCAGGCGTCATTGCCGACCGGATCGGCCGGCGCAACCAGCTTATGGCGGGCGCGATACTTATCGCCATCTTCTCCTTCTCCGCGCCGTTCCTGCTGGATTCCGGCGGCAAAGGGCAGGATGCCTATATCCTGATCGGCTTCTTCATCCTCGGCCTCACCTTCGGCCAGTCCTCCGGTGCCGTCTCCTCGCGCTTCACGCAGTATTACCGCTATACAGGCGCGGCGCTGACCTCGGACCTCGCCTGGCTGGTGGGGGCGGGCTTCGCGCCGCTCGTCGCGCTCGGCCTTGCCTCGAGCTTCGGCATCATCTTCATCGGCGGCTACCTGATCTCCGGCGCGATCTGCACCATTGCGGCCCTGACGCTGACACGCGCGCTCGACCAGCATTAGGCCGGGGGGCGCCCTCCCCGCCAAACGGCCTTGACCCGCATGAAGCAATCGGGCGAAACCATGCGGGCGTCCGGCGCCGAACAGGAGGGCTTCCTTGGATTATCTCGTCAACCTCTCGCTCCTCCATCCGGATCCTGCCCTCGACGCGCGCATCGCCAAGGCCGGCGTGACGATCCGCCGGGCGCTCGCGCCCGAGGCGCGGCTGGTCGCCGATTGGGTGGAGAAAACCTTCGAGAGGGGCTGGGCGAGCGAGGCGGCCGTCGCGATGACGCGCCAGCCGCCGACCTGCTTCATCGCCACGCGCGAAGGCCGGCTCGTCGGCTTTTCCTGCCATGAGACGATCGCCCGCGGCTTCTTCGGCCCGACCGGCGTGGAGAAAGCCTCGCGCGGGCTCGGCATCGGCCATGCGCTGCTGCTCGCCAGCCTCTTCGACCTGAAGACGATGGGCTATGCCTATGCCATCATCGGCGATGTCGGCCCCTCGGCCTTCTACGAGAAGACGGTCGGCGCCATGCCGATCCCCAATTCCGCGCCCGGCATCTATGCCGGCATGCTCGCCGTCTGACGCCGCCATGCACGCGCTTTCCCTCGAACTCGAAACCACCTGGATTCCGGCGAACGGCGACACGGCGATGGCCTACAGCCTCAGCCTGAAGAACCGGTCGGCGGCCACCCTTCGCGATTTCCGGCTCTGCATCAGCGGTCCCTGCCAGATCGACCTGGCTGCCACCGCCGAAGGCGGCAGCGTCGGCAAACGGCTCTCCACCTTCACGGAACTTCTGCCGCCGGATGGATATGCGCTCGATCCCGGCGCGACCTGGACCATCACCATTCATGGCCTGAGCTGGGCCTTCCAGCACTGGACGGACGGCGCACGCGGCGCCTATCTGGCCTTCGTCGACGGCAGTACGGTATCCGTCGCCACCTCCCCGACCAGGCGGGTCGGCGGCAATGCATCCCCGAAACGCGGCGTCGAGTCCTATCCCGTACCCGAAACGCCGCCCGCGCCGATCTCGGTTATTCCTTGGCCCAATGCCGTCTCCGTGGCGAACCTCAAGACCGCGCCAGCCGGGCTGGCCCTGGCCGCCGAGGGCGATGAGGCCAAAGCGGCCGCAATAGCCTTTACCGCCCTGACCGAGGCTCTCTTTTCCGTTGAGGGCATCGTGCGGCCCGCCGAGGAGGGCGGCCTGCCGGTATATCTTCGCCTGAAGGACGGGCCGGCCGCGGAAGCCTATGAGCTCGCGTTCTCGCCCGCCTCGGTCACCGTCGCGGCCTCGGGGCGCACCGGCTTTCTCTACGGTCTCGTCACGCTCGGCCAGATCTGGCGCGGCGCGCACCATTTTCCGGGTGCTTACGGTTTTCCCACCGAAGGCACCATCGCGGACGAACCGTCCATGGGATGGCGCGGGCTGCATCTCGACGTGGCGCGCCAGTTCTACGGCACCGCCGAGATCGGGAAGCTGCTCGCCGTGCTCGCCTGGAACAAGCTCAACCGCTTCCACTGGCACCTTTCCGACGACGAGGCCTGGCGGGTGGAGATCGACGCCTATCCGGCCCTCACCGAAATCGGCGCCTGGCGCGGCCACGGCCTTGCCATCCCGCCGCTGCTCGGCAGCCCGCCGGAAAGAAGCGGCGGCTACTACAGCAAGGCTGCCATTCGCGAGATCGTCGCCCATGCAAAAACCCTCGGCATCGAGATCGTGCCGGAGATCGACGTGCCGGGTCACAGCCACGCGCTGCAGCAGGCCATTCCGGACCTGCGCGACCCGGCAGAGAAGGGCAGCTATCATTCCGTCCAGGGCTTTCCGGACAATTGCCTCAACCCGGCGCGCGAAAAGACCTACGAGGTGCTGGAGACGATCTTCCGCGAACTCATCGAACTCTTCCCGTTTCGGACCATCCATGTCGGCGCCGACGAAGTGCCGCTCGGCGCCTGGTCGGGCTCGCCGGAAGCGCTCGCCAAACTGCGTGCCATCGGCGGTGAGGCGATGGCCGAGGCGCATGCCCACCGGCTGAACGTGAGCAGCCATTCACCCCTTGCCGAGGCCATCGACGGCTCCAGCGCGGCCGTGTTGCAGGCGCTCTTCCTGGAGCGGCTGCAAAAATTCCTCGCGTCGCAAGGCTGCGTGATGGGCGGCTGGGAAGAAGCGGCCCACGGCAACGTCATCGACCGGCAAAGGACCTATCTCTGCGGCTGGCGCGATATGAAAATCTCCGCCGCCCTTGCCGGCGAAGGTTACAGGATGGTCGTCTGCCCCGGCCAGGCCTATTATCTCGACATGGCGGCAAGCCCCGACTGGGACGAACCCGGCGCAAGCTGGGCGGGCGCCTCGACGCCGGAGGCGACCTACGCCTTCGATCCCGTCGCCGGCTGGAGCGCGGCGCAGAGGGAACGGCTCCTCGGCGTGCAGGCCTGCATCTGGTCCGAGCCGATGCAGGACCGCGCGGTCTTCGACCGCCTCGTCTTCCCGCGCCTTTCGGCCGTCGCCGAAACCGGCTGGACGAGGCCGGAACGAAAGTCCTGGGACCGCTTCAGGGCGTCCGCCGGTCTCATGCCGGTGCTCTACGGCTACCCCTGATACGCAAAGGGCGCCCGTTCCGGGCGCCCTTCGTTTCAGTTTCCGGGCCCTTACTTCGCGGTGGCCTCTATCGCGCCGTTGACCGGCAAGTCCTTCTTCGCGTTCATCTTCCTGTACAGGAAGAAGTAGAGCTTGATGTACTGGCCGACGAGGATCGCATTGAGGATCGTCCCCTCGCGGATGAACTTGATCTCCGCCAGGAAAGCGAGGCCGATCAACGCGGAGACGACAAGCAGCGTGCAGTCGAAGCCGGTCTTGATGTTGCCCCACTTCCAGCCGGTGCGCTTGAAGATCGTGTTGACGAACATGTCGATCGGCATGAGCACGAGATTGGCGCGGATCATCAGGAAAAGGCCGAAGGCAAGCGCCGCATCGGCGAAGACCAGCAGCGCGACGCGATAATAATAGTCCTCCAGCACCACGAACTCGGTGAGCTTGAGGTTGAGATCGAGGAACACGGCCAGGACGAACGCCGGGATCAGCGAGGCGAAGTTCTTGAGCTTGAAGTCCTTCGGCAGGACCAGATAGGTCAGGAAGAGCATGATCAGCTCAAGGATGAAGTTGTACGTGCCCTGGCTGAGCGGCGTATAGACGAGCGTCATGGTGCGCGTCAGGCTGCTCTGCGGCGAGATGCCGACACCCGCCCGGATGGCGAGGCTGACGCCGAAGGTCAGGATGTAGATCCCGAGAATATAGATGATCCAGCGCCGGGTCAGGCTGCCGGTATCGACGATTTCGGCTTCCGCCGCATTGTGCGCCATGGTTCCCTCCCAGAAGGCTCAAGGTAGGCCTCGTCGTGCTCTCTCCCAACCGGCCGCGCCCCGAAAAATTCGTTTCGTGGATGTCCGGGAACTCCGTCTTCCCGTCAATCCGCAATTTTCCGGTCCGGCGCGCTCGACCATGCATGCGCCTGCACAGGCGTCCACTTCCTGATCCACAAGCAGTGTCTTTCCCGCGCCCAGTACGCTTTTCGAGATGGGCAAAGGGAAACCGGAGAGAAAAAAGCGCTTCAAGCAATTTCACGGTTGCTAATCCGCGCGCCACTTAATATGTTGTTAAGTGAGGAGTGACCCATGGACGACTTCGTGGCTGCGATAGCGAAAGAAGGGGCCGTCGGCGAGAAGGTGAAGACCTTCCGCACAGCGCGCCGCATGTCGCTTCGCGCCCTCGGCGATGCCACCGGCACGACGGCGAGTTTCCTCAGCCAGCTCGAGCGCGGCCTTACCGGCGTCAACATCAGCACGCTGATGCGCATTGCCGAAGCGCTCGGCATCAGCCTCACCGATCTTTTCGACGATGCCTCGCCGCCGGTCGGCCGCGTCCTGCGCAAGGCCGAACGCCCGGCCCTGCCGCCGGCCGAGGGTTATCGCAAGATGCTCCTGTCGCGCCGTCCGATCCGCGACATGGAAGTCTATATCGGCGAGTTCGATCCGGGCGGCTCGACGGGCGAAAAGCCCTACAGCCATGGCGATTCGCACGAACTGTTCTTCGTCATCCGGGGCAAGGTGGAACTCACCCTCGGCGACGAACGCCATGTGCTGTCGGCCGGCGACAGCATCGAATATCCAAGCTCGGTTCCGCACAAGACCGAAAATATCGGCACGGAACCGGCCGAAGTCGTCTGGATGATCGCGCCGCCCACCAGCGTGGCGGCCGACCTTGACCAATACCTGCCGCGGCCGGGCTCGTAACCGCGGCGGGAACAACTGAGGCGAGCGCTACTGGGAGTAACAAGGATGAAGAAATTTGCGAGGGCTTTCGCCCTGACGATGACGTGCGCCCTGGCATTGCCGGCGCTTGCACAGGAAAAGCCGGTGGCCGGCGCGGTGGCGGAAGGCTCGCTCAAGGGCAAGACGCTGACCTTCGTTTCCTACGGCGGCATCTACCAGGACGGCCAGGTCGCCGCCCTTCAGGAATTCGTCGAGAAGTCCGGCGTGACGCTGCTCAATGACGGGCCGACGGAAATCGCCAAGCTGAAGGCGCAGGTCGACGCCGGCAACGTCACCTGGGACGTCGTCGATACCGCCGACCTGCCGCCATACGTGCATTGCGGCACGCTGTTCCAGAAGCTCGACTTCTCCAAGCTCGACGTCTCGAAGATCCCGCCGAACCAGGTCGGCGAATGCTCGGTCCCGGCGATGAACTACGGCGTCGTGCTGATGTACAAGAACGAGACCTACAAGGACAATCCGCCGAAGAACTGGGTGGACTTCTTCGACACCGAGAAGTTCCCGGGCAGCCGCGCCATCGACGGCAGCGGCGATCCGACCGGCGGCCTGATCGAGCAGGCCTTCAAGGCATCCGGCGGCGACCCCAAGGCGATGACGCCCGATGATATCGAGAAGGGCATCCAGAAGCTGCGCGATCTCGGCCCGGACACGATCTACTGGAAGACCGGCGCGGAAAGCCAGCAGCTCGCCGAATCCGGCGAAGCGGACATGATCATGATGTGGACCGGCCGCGCCATGACCGCCGTGAAGAACGGCGCCGACTACACGCCCGTCTGGCAGGACTGGCTGGTCGTCATGGATCAGATGACCATTCCGGTCGGTGTCAAGGATACCGATGCGGCCTATGCGCTGCTCAACGCCTATCTCGGCCAGCGCTCGCAGGAGATCCTCACCGAGAAGACCTCCTACACGCCGATCAATCTCGATGCCAAGCCGAAGGTCGACGAAACCACCGCAGCTTTCCTCACCTCGACGCCCGAGCGTATCGCCCAGGGCTACCAGCAGAACATTCCGTTCTGGGTGAAGAACTTCGACCTGGCCGCCGAGAAGTGGAACGCGCTTCTCTCGGGCAACTAAGCCCCTCGCCGTCCGCAAGCCCGGTTACGGCCGGGCTTGCCTGAAACACGGGAGACGACCTTGAACGCCACGACCGACCACAGCGCGCGCGCCGATCTTGCCACCGGCTCCGAACGACCCGCCCTTCTTTCGCGATTTCGCCCCCGCGGCGCGGCGTGGCTTGCGGCACCGGCCGTGCTGGTGCTCATCCTCGCGCTCGCCTATCCGCTGGCGATCGTCGTGTTCCGCAGTTTCACCGATCCCGCCGTCGGCATCGACAACTATGTCTGGTTCTTCCAGTCCGCGGTGAACCGGACGGTACTGCAACGCACCTTCGTCGTCGCCGCCTGGGTGACGCTCGTCTGCCTCATCTGCGCCTATCCCTACGCCTATGCGATGACCATCGTCGGCAAGAACGTCCGCCTCGCCCTCATCCTGTGCGTGCTCGTGCCCTTCTGGCTGAGCGGCGTGGTGCGCACGCTCGCCTGGGTCATCCTCCTGCAGGATTCCGGCGTCATCAACTCTTTCCTGCGCGGCCTCGGGCTGCCGCCCGTCAAACTGATCCGCACGCTGCCCGGTGTCGTCATCGGCATGACGCAGGTGCTGCTGCCCTTCATGATCCTGCCGATCTATTCGGTGATGAGGGGCATCGACACCCGCCTGTTGCAGGCCGCCCGCAGCCTCGGCGCAAAGCCCTGGCGCGCCTTCCTGCAGATCTACGTGCCGCTGTCGCTGCCCGGCGTCTATGCCGGCGCGATCATCGTCTTCATCCTGTCGCTCGGCTTCTACATCACGCCGGCTT
Source organism: Shinella zoogloeoides (assembly GCF_030733845.1). Taxonomy (NCBI): domain Bacteria; kingdom Pseudomonadati; phylum Pseudomonadota; class Alphaproteobacteria; order Hyphomicrobiales; family Rhizobiaceae; genus Shinella; species Shinella zoogloeoides. The sequence continues at coordinate 322,751 of NZ_CP132312.1, read as the reverse complement.
TGCTCGGCGGCCCGCGCAGCATCCTGCTCTCCTCGCTGGTGCAGAACCAGGTGCTGAGCCTGCTCAACTGGGGCCGCGGCGGCGCCATGGGCGTCGTGCTCCTCGTCGCGACCTTCGTGCTGCTCGCCATCGCCGCGCCGCTGATGCGCCAGAAGCACGCCAGCTCGCGCAGGGAGGCCTGAACCGATGCCCTCTTTCTCCCGCGTCCTTCTCGGCCTCTTCTGCCTGCTCGTCGCCGTGCTGCTGCTCGCCCCGACGCTGGTCGTCATTCCCATGTCGTTCAACGGCAACAAGTCGCTGGCCTTCCCGCCGGTCGGCTTCTCCTGGCAATGGTACGACAACTTCTTCACCAATCCGGACTGGACGACGAGCTTCACCAATTCGCTGATCATCGCGCTCATCGTGGCGGTGGTGGCGACCGTGATCGGCACGCTCGCCGCCTTCGGCGTCAGCCGCGCGGCGGCGCGCACCGGCGGACTGCTGCGCGCCCTCCTGATCACGCCGATGGTCGTGCCGGGCGTGGTGCTCGCCATCGGCATCTATGCGGTCTACCTCGACACGCATCTCGTCGGCACCGTCACCGGCTTCGTCCTGGCGCACACGATGCTCGCCATCCCCTTCGTGCTGATCGCGGTGCAGGCGAGCCTCGAAGTCTTCGACCGCCGGCTCGAAACCGCGGCGTCCAGCCTCGGCGCCGGCCGGCTGACGGTGTTCCGCACGGTGACGCTGCCGCTGATCCTGCCGGGCGTGCTGTCGGGCGCGCTCTTCGCCTTCATCACCTCGTTCGACGAAATCATCGTCGCGCTGTTCATCACCAGCCCCTATCTCAAGACGCTGCCGGTGCAGATCTATTCGTCGATCACGCGCGACGCCGACCCGACCGTCGCGGCCGTCGGAACGCTCCTGTTCCTCGCAACGTCGCTCATCATCATTGCCGGCCTGCTCTTCGGCATGCGCCGCGGAAGGACATGACCATGAACGCACCCCACCGATCCGCCGGCGCCGCAATCGAGATCCGCAAGGCTTCCAAGCGCTACGGCGCCTTCACCGCCCTCAAGGACATCGACCTTCACATCCGCCCCGGCGAGTTCATGACGCTGCTCGGCCCTTCGGGCTCCGGCAAGACGACGACGCTCAACCTCATCGCCGGCTTCACCGATATCAGCGCCGGCACGCTGGAGATCGGCGGCAAGAGCGTCACGGGCCTACCCTCGCACAAGCGCAATATCGGCGTCGTCTTCCAGCACTACGCCCTGTTTCCGCACATGACGGTCGGCAGGAACGTCGCCTATCCGCTCGCCTTGCGCGGCATCAAGGGCGAGGACCGCGAAAAGAGGGTCAAACGTGCCCTCGACATGGTCAGGATGGCCGATTTTGCCCACCGCTACCCGGCCGAACTCTCCGGCGGCCAGCAGCAGCGCGTGGCGCTCGCCCGCGCCCTCGTCTTCGATCCGCCGCTGCTCCTGATGGACGAACCGCTCGGTGCGCTCGACAAGAAGCTGCGCGAATGGCTGCAGCTCGAAATCAAGCGCATCCACCGCGAGCTTGGCACCACCTTCGTCTACGTCACGCACGACCAGGAAGAAGCGCTCGTCCTTTCCGACCGCATCGCCGTCTTCAATGGCGGGCGCATCGAGCAGATCGGCACCGGCCGCGAACTCTACGACAAGCCGGCCACGCTCTTCGTCGGCCGCTTCATCGGCGAATCCACGGTGCTGCGCGGCACCGCCGAGATATCGGGCAACGACACGGTGATGACCATCGGCGGCCAGAGGGTGATCGCGCATGGCCGGCTTCCCGGCGACGCCCGCCCTGTCATCCTGCTCAGGCCCGAGCGCGTGGCGCTGAAACAGCCCGGCACCGTGGCTGCTGCCGGGGAAAACCGGCTTTCCGGTACCATCGCGGAAGCGATCTATCTTGGATCCGGCTCGAAATACGAGGTGCGGCTTTCCGACGGCACCGTCGCCGTCGTGCGCAGCCCGCTCGGCGCTGTGGACTTTGCCATCGGCGATGCCGTGGACATCGCCTTCACCGCCGCCGATCTCATCCTTCTCCCAGACGATGCCAGCGCCGACGTGACGCTGACCTGAACCGAAAGCACTCCCATGGACGTCAAGACCAACGGCAACATTTCCTTCTGGTATGCCGATATCGGCGGCATTCCGCAAAAGCGCCCGGCCCTTCCCGGCGACCGCGACGCCGATGTCTGCATCATCGGCGCCGGTTACACCGGACTGTGGACGGCCTATTACCTGAAGAAAGCCAATCCGGGCCTCGACATCGTCATCGTCGAGCGCGAATTCGCCGGCTTCGGCGCCTCCGGGCGCAATGGCGGCTGGCTGTCGGGCGGCTTCGGCTGGTCGCGGGACAAATACCTCAAGACCTCCACGCGCGGCGCGGTCATCGACATGCAGCGCGCCATGGCCGGCACGGTGGACGAGGTGATCCGCGTCACCGAGGCCGAGGGCATCGACGCCGATATCATCCGCACCGACAACCTCACCGTCGCCACCAATGCGCCGCAGCTCGCGCGGGCCCGCGAGGAGTACCAGTTCTATCTCGACTGGCAGATGCCGGCCGAGCGCGTGCAGATGCTCACCGCCGAGGAGACGACGAGGCGCATCCGCATCGCCAATGCGCAGGGCGGGTTCGTGATCCGCGACACGGCGCGCGTGCAGCCGGCCAAGCTGGTGCGCGGCCTTGCCAAGGTCGTCGAAAACCTCGGCGTCTCGATCTTCGAGGGGACATCGGTCACGAGCTTCGAGAAGGGCCGGGTCACCACCGATCGCGGCACCGTGCGCGCGCCCTTCATCATCCGAGCTACGGAAGGCTTCAGCGCCGGGTTTCCCGGTGAGGAGCGCACCTGGCTGCCGCTCAACAGCGCGCAGATCGTCACCGAACCGGTACCGGAAGCGCTGTGGAAGGACATCGGCTGGGAAGGACATGAACTGCTCGGCGATGCGGCGCATGCCTATTGTTACGCCCAGCGCACCCGCGAGGGGCGTATCACCATGGGCGGCCGCGGCGTTCCCTACCGTTTCGGCTCGAAGACCGACGTCAACGGCCAGACCCAGCAGGCGACCATCGACGCGCTGCACGGCATCCTGACGCGCCTCCTGCCGCAGACGAAATCGCTGAAGATCGATCATGCCTGGTGCGGGGTGCTCGGCGTGCCGCGCGACTGGTGCACCACCGCCGGCTTCGACCGCTCGACGGGCATCGGCTGGGCCGGCGGCTATGTCGGCCTCGGCGTCTCCTCCTCCAACCTCGCCGGCCGCACGCTGGCAGACCTCGTGCTCAACCGTGAGACCGAGCTGACGGGGCTTCCCTGGGTCAACCGCACGGTGCGCAAGTGGGAGCCGGAGCCGTTCCGCTGGCTCGGCGTGCATTCCATGTACCAGCTCTACCGCATCGCCGACGAACGCGAATTCGCCGGCCTTCCGCACACCTCCAAGCTCGCGGCCATTGCCGACAGCATTACCGGCCACTGAGCCTGCCCGAAGGATATTGCAATGATCAGTTTCGAGAATTTCGGCGACCTCCTCAGCCTCGACATCGGCGCTTTCACGCCGAAGCCGACCAGCCTCGAAGGCGACCAGCAGGAAGCGACGGCCGTGCTCTGGACCAGCCCGGACGGCAAGATGGAAACCGGCATATGGGAATGCACGCCCGGCCGTTTCTCCGCCGACCGCACCCAGAATGCGGAGATCTGCCACATCCTCACCGGCCGCGTGACGCTGCACAATGGCGACGGCACCGCCCGGGAAATCGGCGCGGGTGAAATGTTCGTCCTGCCGCTCGGCTGGCGCGGCGAATGGACCATCCACGAACGGACCCGCAAGATCTTCACGATGGTCGCCGGCGGCGTCTGACGACCTTGACGGGAGGAGGAACCCGATGACCGACGCCGCATCTTCCGGCGAAGCGATGATGCATGCGCCATCCGCCTTCCCGCACCTGTTCCAGCCGCTGAAAATCCGCGGCGTGGAGCTGAAGAACCGCATCATGTCCAGCGGGCACGACACGACGCTGCCGACCGACGGCCTCGTCAATGAGGCGCTGCTCGCCTATCACGACGCCCGGGTCAAGGGCGGCGCCGGGCTGATCGTCAGCCAGGTGGCGGGCGTGCATGAAACCGCGCGCTACACCTCGCACATGCTGATGGCGACCGAGGACGCATGCATCGACGGATATCGCCGGCTGGCGGACCTCTGTCACGCCGGGGGCTGCGCGCTCTTCTCGCAGCTCTTCCATCCCGGCCGCGAGATCATGGAGGGCGGCGACGGCCTGCTGACGGTCGCCTATGCGCCGTCCGTCTCGCCGAACGAGCGGTTCCGCGTCATGCCGCGCGCGCTCGACCGGCGCATGATCGACGAGATCGTCGAAGGTTATGCGGCGGCGGCCCGGCGTATGTTTGCGGCCGGCGTCGACGGCGTGGAGTTCGTGGCGAGCCACGGCTACCTGCCGGCCCAGTTTTTCAATCCGCGCGTCAACCGCCGCACGGACGACTATGGCGGCCCGCTGGAAAACCGGCTGCGCTTCGCCAGCGAGGCGCTTGCGGCGATGCGCGCGGCGACGTCCGAGGACTTCGTCATCGGCCTGCGCATCAGCAGCGGCGAGCGCGACGAACAGGGCCTTGCCGACGACGAGGCGCTGGACATCTGTCGCCGGCTGGAACCGATGCTGGACTATGTCAGCATCACCACTGGCACCTCGGCCTCGCTCGGCGGCGCGGTGCATATCGTGCCGCCCATGGCCTATCGCGCCGCCTATCTTGCCGGCGATGCGGCGCGGTTTCGCGCCGCGCTTGGCATTCCCGTCTTTGTCACGGGCCGCATCAACCAGCCGCAGGAGGCGGAAGCCGTGATCGCCGGCGGCTCGGCCGATGTCTGCGGCATGACGCGGGCGATGATCTGCGACCCGGAAATGCCCGGCAAAGCGCGCGAAGGGCGGACGGACGACATCCGCGCCTGCATCGCCTGCAACCAGGCCTGCATCGGCCATTTCCACCGCGGCGTGCCGATCTCCTGCATCCAGCACCCCGAGACCGGCCGGGAACTCACGTTCGGCACGCTGGCGTCGGCTGCTAGGCCGAAATCCGTGATGGTCGTCGGCGGCGGGCCGGCGGGGCTGAAGGCGGCGGCCGTCGCCGCGGCGCGCGGCCACAGGGTGACGCTCTACGAAGCCACCGGCCAGCTCGGTGGCCAGGCGCTGCTGGCGCAGCAGATTCCCCGCCGTGCGGAATTCGGCGGCATCGTCACTAACCTCGCCCGCGAGGTCGAGCTCGCCAATGTCCGCATACAGCGCGGCGTGCGCGTCGACAGGGCGCTGGTCGAGGCGGAAAGACCCGACGCCGTGATCCTCGCCACCGGTGCGCGGCCTTACAGGCCGGAGATCCCGATCGACGACAGCATCCAGGTCGTCGATGCGTGGCAGGTGCTGCGCAGGCAGGTCAAGACCGGCAGCCGCGTCGTCGTCGTCGACTGGCGCTGCGACTGGATCGGCCCCGGCATCGCGGAGCTTCTGACCGGCGAGGGCTGCAGCGTCGATCTCGCGATCAACGGCACGCATCCCGGCGAACTGCTGCCGCTCTACGTGCGCGACAACATCGCCGCAGAACTGCACCGCATCGGCGTGCGCGTCACGCCCTATGCCCGCCTCTACGGCGGCGATGGCGGCACCGTCTATATGCAGCACACGACGAGCGACCAGCCGATCCTCTTCGAAGATGTGGAAACGCTCGTGCTCTGTCTTGGCCACGAACCGGTGGACGAGCTGGGTGAGATGCTGCGCGACCTCGTGCCGGAGGTCCACGTCATCGGCGACTGTCTTGCTCCGCGCACGGCAGAAGAGGCCGTCTACGAGGGGCTGAAGGTCGCGACTGCTCTCTGAGCACGGCAATTTTTTTGCAAAGCCGATGGAATAATCCGCAGCCCGGCGGTGTCTAGGCTCCGGCGGCTGCAAGAATGCCGTCCCAACGATGGGAGAAGACCATGAAGCTCTTTGTTCTCGTGCCGGTCGCGGTCGCAGCCTTTGCCGGCTGCGCCTTCGCCGCCGAACCGTTCAAGATCGTGAAGACCGACAAGGGCGAGGTGCTTGCCGGCGAAAAAGGCATGACCCTCTATACCTTCAAGAACGACAAGGCCGGCATGTCCAATTGCTACGACAAATGCGCGACCAACTGGCCTCCGGCGATTGCCGCTTCCGATGCGAAGGCGGAGGGCGCATATTCGCTCGTCACTCGCAAGGACGGGACCATGCAATGGGCGAAGGACGGCATGCCGCTCTACTACTGGATCAAGGACGCCAAGGAAGGCGATACGACCGGCGACGGCGTGAACGGCGTCTGGGATGTCGCAAAGCCCTGACCCGCAGAAAACAGGCGGCGGAGGGGCGTCCGCCCCTTCCCCGCCCCTTTCCTTCGAGGCGCAGATCCTTGCGCTTCTGCCGCAGCTGCGGCGCTATTCGCGCAGCCTGACGCGCTCCGATGCGGAGAGCGAGGACCTGTTGCAGGATTGCGTCGAGAAGGCGCTGGTGCATCGGGCCGAGTGGCGCGGCGCAAACATCCGCGCCTGGGCCTACCGGATCATGACCAATCTGCATCTCAACGCGCGCCGGACCGTCGCGCGCCGCCCCTCCGTCGGCATCGAGGAGGCCGATACCGTCGCCGAAACCGCGCCGCCTTCCGACCCGTTGGAACGGAACCGCCTCGTCGCGGCACTGGAAACCCTGCCGAAGGAGGCGCGTGCCGTGCTGATGCTCGTGGCGGTGGAAGGCCATTCCTATCAGGAGGTCGCCGACATGCTTGAAATACCCCTCGGCACCGTCATGTCCCGCCTCTCCCGCGCCCGGCAGGCGCTGCGGCAGAGGCTGCAGGAGGAAAACGTCATTCCTTTGCGGAGTCCCCGATGAACGAAAGCCGCCCCGTTTCCGAAACCGACCTGCACGCCTATGTGGACGGCCTCCTGGGCGACGAGGAGCGCGCGCGCGTCGAAGCTTATCTTGCGGAAAATCCTGAAGTTGCGCGCATGGTCGCCGACTGGCAGGCGCAGAGCGACGGGCTGAGAGATGCTTTCGCCCCCTATGCCGCCGCCCGTCCGTCCGATCACCTTCTCGTCTCGCCGGCGACCCCATTGCCGCTAAAAACGCGCCGTCTTGCCATGGCTGCCGCCGCGGCGCTGATTTTCGTGCTCGGCGGAATTGCCGGCCATTTCGCACCGATGCCCTTCAAGCAAACCCCGGCGAGCGCGGCCATCGACGCCCTGCCGCTCGAAGCGCGCAATGCCTATCTCATCTATGCGAGCGAGGTGCGCCATCCCGTCGAGGTCTTCGCCGACCAGGAGGCGCATCTTGCGACCTGGCTTGGCAAACGCCTCGCCATACCCGACCTTAAGGTGCCGGACCTGCAATCCATCGGTTTCCGCCTCGTCGGCGGCCGCCTGCTTCCGGTCGCCGACAAGCCGGGCGCGATGTTCATGTACGAGGACGAGGCCGGGCGACGCGTGACCGTCCTTGTCGGCCGCAACGAGGAGAACCGCACGACCAGCTTCCGCTTCGCCTCCGCAAGCGGCATCGAGACCTTCTACTGGATCGACGGCGCGCTCGGCTATGCGGTGACCGGCGACATTTCCCGCAACCTGCTGCAGCAGATCGCCGAGGAATGCTACCGCCAGTTCCCGACATAGGAGGCGCTGGAGCCAGGCCCGGCAGACGAAGAACACCTACAGGTTCAGGCAAGCTCGCCCCTGTATCCCGCAAGCTGCCATATCGTGGATTTGTGTGTTTTTTCGTCTGTTTTTTCCAGGACTTTGCTCATGACGTCGATCGTTCCCTCGCTCAGCCTCAACCAGATCAGGCAGCTTTCGACGACGGCGATCCAGAACTGGACGACGGAGGATGTGGCGGCGCTTTCCTCAAGCCAGATCGGCGCCTTCTCATCGCGGCAGATCGCGGCGCTGGAAGTGGAAGACATCGGCATCCTCAGCGCCGGCCAGGTCAGCGCCATTGCGCAAACGGCGATCGTCGGTCTCTCGCTGGACCAGATCGGCACCCTGAACAAATACACCGCCGGCCAGATCGAAAGCCTGACGGCCGGCCAGGTCGGCGCGCTGACCGCCGGGCAGATCGGCAAGCTTTCCGCCGACCAGGCGGAAGCGCTCACGGCATCCCAGGTCAAGACCTTGAGCGCGGCCCAGCTCGCCGCGCTCGACCCCGAGGACATCCAGACCTTCTCGCTCGAAGACATGGCGGCGATCAGCTACAAGGCCGTGCAGGGTCTGAGCAGCGCCGCCATCGCGGCGCTTTCCGACGAGCAGATCGGCGCGCTCGCTCCCCTCGCCGTCGCCGGCTTCACCGCATCGCAAGCCTCCGCGCTCACGCCCGACCAGATCAGGGCGATGACGACCGACCAGATCGCCCTGCTCAAGCCCGCGCAGATCGCGGCCTTGAGCGAGGATGCGGTCAAGGCCTTTTCCGAGACGCAGATCGCCGCGCTCAGCACCAGCGCCGTCACCGGCTTCGCGTCCTGGCAGATCGGCGCGCTGGAGACCTCTCACATCGAGGCCCTGTCGCCCGCGCAGGTCAAGGCGCTCTCGGCGCAGCAGCTTGCCGCCATCGGCCCGGCGGGCCTGGCCACCTTCTCGCCCGAGGATATCGCCGCGATTTCCAGCAGGGCGCTTTCGGGTCTCAGCCCCGCAACGATCGCCGAACTTTCCACCGACCAGGTCGCAGCTCTCAGCTTGCAAACCATCCAGGGCCTGACCGCCGCCCAGGTCGCCGCCTTCACGCCCGAGCAGACCGCGGCCCTGCGGCCGGCCCAGATCGCCGCCATGAGCGCCGCGCAGGTCGCGGCCTTCAGCACCGACGACATCGTGGAACTGTCCAGCGACAGCCTTGCAGCCCTCTCCGCCAAGGCCGTCAAGGGACTGAGCACGGCGGCGATCGCCGCGCTTACCCTGGGGCAGGCCCAAGCACTGACCTCCAGCCAGATCGCCGCGCTCGAAGCCCGGCAGGTCGCCGCGCTCAGCGTGGAGTCCATCGAAGCGTTTTCCACCGGCCAGATCGCCGCGCTCGGCAGCGGCGCGGTCAGGGGGCTGACGGCCACGCAGATCGGCGCGATGAGCCACGAACAGATCGAGGCCTTCTCCCCGACCCAGGTGAAGGGCTTCACCGCCCAGCAGATCGCCGCCCTCGACGACGAGGGTATCGCAGCCTTCTCCGCGGCGGATATCGCCGCGCTCTCGGCAAACGCCCTTTCGGGCCTGAGTTCAGACGCCATCGCGGGCCTCACCCCGGCGCAGATCGCCGCGCTCAGCGTCAAGGCGATCGCTGGCCTGACGCCGCAGCAGATCAAGGCGCTGAACGAAGAGCAGGCCGAAGCGTTCAACCCGGCGCAGATCAAGGCGTTTTCCGCCGTGCAGATCGGCGCCTTCGATCCCGACAATCTCAAGACCTTCTCCAGCGCGGATATCGCCGCGATCCAGAACAATGCCCTCGGCGGCCTTGGCAGCGATGCCCTCGCCGCGCTCACCACCGACCAGATCGTGGCATTCACCGCGACCCAGATCAGCGCCCTGAAATCCGCGCAGATCGCCGCGTTCGATAGCGACCAGATCGAAGCCTTGACGCCCGCCCAGGTGAAGGCGCTCAACGCGACGCAGCTTTCGGCCCTTTCCCCGGACGAGCTTGCGACCTTCTCGACGGAGGATATCGCCGCGCTCAACGCCAGGGCCGTCGCCGGCATCGGCAGCGCCGCGATCGCGGGGTTGACGACGGAGCAGATCGGCGCGTTCAGCGCCGCCGCGCTTGGCGGCTTCACGGCCGCGCAGATGCGCGCGATGAGCGCGGAGCAGATCGAGGCGCTGTCGCCCGCGCAAATGGCCGCGCTGACATCCGTGCAGCTCGCGGCGATGGATCCCGCCGCGCTCGCAGGGCTCTCGCCCGCCCACATGGCCGCGATCAACACCAGGGCCATCGTCGGCCTGCCAACCTCCGCCATCGCCGCCCTGACGCCGGACCAGATCGCCGCGCTCAGCCCGAGCATCATCGCCGGCCTTTCCACGGCCCAGATCGATGTGCTCAACACCGAGCAGATCGAGACGCTCACGCCGCTCCAGATCCGCGGCATGAGCGCGCGCCAGATCATGGCGCTCGGCCCGGACGGCATCGCGACCTTCTCCACGGACGATATGGCGGCGATCAACACCAAGGCCATTCCGGGCCTTGGTAGCACCGCGCTCGATGAACTTTCAGCCGGCCAGATCGCGGCACTGACGCCCGGGCAGATCGCCGGCCTGACACCCGCGCAGATCGTCGTCCTCGACGACGCCTTCCTCGCGTCGCTGACACCCCAGCAGGTCGCAGCCATCGCCGCGAACGTCATTCCCAGCCTGACGCCGGACCAGATCGAGGCGTTGAGCACCGCGCAGGTCGAGGCGCTGTCGTCGCTGCAGATCAAGGCCCTCACCTCCGCCCAGCTCGGCGCGCTCAGCCGTGCGGACCTCGCCACCTTCTCGACGGACGAGATTGCCGCCATCACCAACAAGGCCATCATGGGTCTCACCGGGGAGGCGATCGCGGGCCTCTCCACCGCGCAGACGGCCGCGCTCAGCCGCACCGCGCTCGCCAGCATGACGGGCGAACAGGTCGAAGCGCTGACGACCGCCCAGATCGCGGCGCTTTCCACCCTCCAGATCAACGCATTCACCTCCCGGCAGGTCGCCGCGCTCGAACCGCAGGACATCCAGGCGCTTTCCACCGCGCAGATCGCGGCGCTCACGGCCAGCGCCGTTTCGGGCTTTGCGCCCGATCACTTCGCCTCCCTCACCTCCACGCAGATCGCGGCGTTCAGCACGAGCACCTTCGTCGGTCTCACCGCCGGCCAGATCGAAGCACTGAGCTCGCTGCAGGTGAGCCAGCTTTCCACCGCGCAGCTACGCGCCCTTACCGCCGCTCAGGCCGCAGCGCTCGACAACGACATCAAGGCCCTCTCCTCCGACCAGATCGTCAATCTCAGCGCCGCAGCCGTCGCAGGACTGCGCGCCGACCAGATCGGCGCCCTCAGTTCCGGCCAGATCTCCGCGCTGACGACGGCGCAGGTCGGCGCGCTCAGCTCCAAGCAGGTCGCGGCCCTCGACGCGGGCGACGTCGCCGCCCTTTCGACGGCGCAGATCGCCGCCCTCAACGCATCCGGCATTTCCGGCCTCACGTCGAGCCAGATCGCGGCCCTCAGCCTCAGCCAGATCGGCGCGCTGAGCAACAAGCAGATGGCGGCGCTGACCTCCTCGCAGATCCCCGCCTTCGGCACGGACAAGATCGCCGCGCTCACGACCGAGCAGATCGCCCATCTCAACGCGGGCAGCATCGCCGGCTTCACCTCGCAGCAGCTCTCGGCGCTCAGCACCAGCCAGGCCGAGGCGCTGACCAGCGCCCAGGTCGGCTCGCTCAATTCCGAACAGATCGGCGAACTCGGCACCGACGACATCGCGACCTTCTCCACGAAGGACATCTCGATGATCACGTCCGGCGCCATCCGGGGCCTGTCGGCGGCGACGATCGCCTCGCTCTCCACCGCGCAGATCGCCGCCTTCAGCACGGCGGCCATCGCGGCAATGACGACCCAGCAGATCGCCGCGCTCTCGACCTCGCAGGCCGAAGCGCTCACCAAGTCCCAGATCGGCGCGCTGGGCTCCAACCAGCTCGCCGCCTTCGGCCCTGATGACATCGCAACCTTCTCCGTCCAGGAAATGGGCGCCATCACGTCGGGCGCGCTGCCCGGCCTTACGACCGATGCGATCGCCGCCCTTTCGACGGCACAGATCGCCGGCCTCAGCGCCGCCAGCATTCCGGGCCTCAGCACGAAGCAGATCACAGCGCTCAACGCCGCACAGGCCGAAGCGCTGACGACCAGCCAGATCGGCGCGTTCAGCGCCACGCAGCTTTCCGCCTTCTCCACCGACGAGATCGCCACGTTTGCGACCCGCGAGATCGCGGCCATCGGCGCGGATGCGATCACAGGCCTGTCGACCGCTACGATCGCTTCGCTCTCCACGGACCAGATCGCTGCCTTGAGCACGGCCGCCATCGGCGGGCTGGAGCCCCGGCAGATCGCAGCTCTCACCAGCGAGCAACTCGATTCCTTGAAGCCGGAGCAGGTTCGCGCCCTCGGCGCGCGCCAGATCGCCACGCTCGGGCCGGAATATATCGCCTCGCTGTCGCCCGAGCAGATCGCCGCGCTCAGCACGGCCGCCATTGCCGGCCTGTCGCCCGAGCAGGTCGCCGCCTTCACGACCGCCCAGGCCGAGGCCCTGACCCCGCAGCAGGTCGCCGCCCTCACCGCCCGCCAGATCGCCGAACTCGACATGGACAAGCTCGGCACCTTCTCGACCGCCGACATGGCCGCGATCAGTTCCGGCGCCATTTCCGGCCTCTCCACCGCCACGGTGGCCTCGCTGACGGCCGGCCAGATCGCGGCCCTCGGCCCGGCGGGCGTTTCGGGCATGACGAGCGACCAGATCGCGGCGCTTTCGACGGCCCAGGTCGAGGCGCTGACCACCGCGCAGGTCGCAGCCCTCGGCTCGCGGCAGGTGACGGCGCTGGGCACGGACGACATCGCCGCGCTTTCGCCGGCACAGATCGGCGCGCTCGGTTCCGACGGCATCGCCGGCCTGACGACCGCGCAGATCGGCGCACTGACGGCGGCCCAGGCGGAGGCCCTGACGAGCGGGCAGATCGCCGCGCTGAACTCGACGCAGGTCGCCGCGCTCAGCACCGCGAACCTCGAAACCTTCACGCCCGCCGAAATCGGCGCGATCGGTTCGCGCGCCGTCGCCGGCCTTCCGACGGCGGCCATCGCCGCGCTCACCACGGCCCAAATCTCCGCCATCAACACGGCCGGCCTGACGGGCGCCCAGATATCCGCGCTCAGCGACAACCAGCTCGAGGCCCTGACAAGCCTCCAGATGGCGGCGCTCGGCTCCACCCAGATATCGGCCCTCAGCACCGCCGACATCGCCGTTCTGTCGCCCGACCAGATCGCCGCGCTCAGCACCGCCGGCATCGCCGCCCTCAGCACCGCGCAGATCACGGCGCTCAGCACCCTCCAGGCGGAGGCGCTGACCGCAACGCAGGTAGGCGCGCTCGACGCGCAGCAGATCGCCGCCTTGAGCGCGGACGATCTCTCCGTGTTCTCGACCGCCGACATCGCCGCCATCAGTTCGCGCGCGATCACCGGCCTTTCGACCGGCATGATCGCCTCGCTCACCACTGCGCAGATCAGGGCGCTCGGCACGGCGGGCATTTCCGGCCTGTCGAGCGAGCAGATCGCCGCCCTCAATGCCGACCAGGTCGAAGCGCTTACCGCCACGCAGATCGGCGCCTTCACCTCGCGGCAGATCGCGGCCTTTGACGCCGGCGATATCGCCCTCTTCACCACCGCGGAAATTTCCGTGATCGGCTCGGCGGCGATGGCCGGTCTTTCCCCGTCGATTCTCGCCGGCTTCTCCCCCGAAAAGATCGAGGCCCTGAGCCCGGCAGGCATCGGCGGCATGACCACGGGGCAGATCGCCGCGCTGAGCCCAGGCCAGGTCGCAGCCTTCTCCACCGCGCAGGTCCAAGCGCTCTCCTCCAAACAGGTCGCGGCGCTTGCCGTCGAGGACATCGCCGCGCTGACGCCCGGCCAGATCGCGGCCCTGAGCGCGGGCGGCATCGCCGGCCTCACCGGCATGCAGGCGGCAAGCCTCACCTACGAGCAGGCCGAAGCCCTTTCCGCCAGCCAGATCGCGGCGCTGACCGCGGCAGCGCTCGGCGGCTTTTCCAGCGAGGCGCTCGACACGCTTTCGACGAGCGAGCTCGCGGCCATCGGGTCGAGCGCCATCAAGGGCCTTCCGCCGGGCTATATGGCATCGCTTTCGAACGACGAGATCGCCGCGCTCGGCACGGGGGCCATTGCCGGCCTCAGCAGCGCCCAGATCGCCGCCTTGTCGACGGACCAGCTGGAGGCCTTCTCGCTCGCCCAGATCGCGGCGCTGAGCGTGCCCGGCACGGCCGGCCTGACCACGGCGCAGATGCAGACGATCTCGACCGAAGAGCTCGCCGCCATGAGCGCCTCGGCCATCAAGGGCCTGACGAGCTCCGTCATCGGCGCGCTATCGACGGAAAGCGTCGCCGCCCTGACGAAGGGCCAGGTCGCCGCACTAACCTACGGCCAGATGAACGCCATGAGCGCATCGCAGGTCGGCGCGCTCTCGACCGATCAGGCCAGCGCGCTGACGGCAACGCAGACGGCCGCCCTCGGCGCCGACGACCTCGGCACTTTCTCGCCCGACCATATCCTCGCCCTCGGCTCGAACGCCATTTCGGGGCTGAGCACGGCAGCGCTCGCCGGCCTTACCCCCGAGCAGGCGAACGCCTTCACGCTCGGCCAGCTTGCCGCCATGACCTCGGCACAGATCGACGCCCTGCCGCGCGGCCCCGGCGCTTCGGCGATGGCCTTCAGCGCGGCCGGCACCGGCGAGGCCTCGACACCTCCGGAGGATACCGGCACGACGGCGGAGGCGCCGCAGGCATCCGGCGATCCGCAATCCGAGATCGCGGCGATCATCTCGTCCTATCTGGAGATCTGAGCGCGAGCGGAGCCCATTCCGGTTCCGCGCTTGGCGTCCAGTCCTGCTGAAGCCTGCGCGCCATCGCTGCGGTGCGCCGGTCGAAGGAATATTTCTCGGGTCACAGCCGTCTTGAAACTATCGGCAAAGTGGTGCGCCGTCCCTCCGCAAGGAGCGGGGGATGGGGCGGGCTTCGATCCCATCGCAACCGGAGATGCATGCCATTCTTTCCATACGCATAGCCGGAACCGGCCACGCGCTGCCGCGCAGAGCCGTTGCGTCGACGGAACTGGATCGCCGGCTCGGGTTCGAGGACGGTCATCTGCAAAGGCTTTCCGGCGTGGAAAACCGGCATGTCTGCGAGAGCGAGGACCAGATCGACCTTGCCGTCGCCGCCGCCGAGGAGGCTATCGCGCGGGCGGGGGTTCCCGTTTGCGATATCGACCTCGTGCTGGGCGCCTGCGGCATTCCCTACCAGCCGCTGCCGGCGACGGCGCCGCTCGTCATGCGCCGGCTCGGCATGGCCGACGGCGCGGCGGCCGCCCATGACGTCAACGCCACCTGTCTCAGCTTCCTGACCGCGCTGGAGCTTGCCGCCGGCAGGATCGCCCTCGGCCAGAGCCGCGCCGCGCTCGTCTTCTCCTCGGAAATCGCCTCGCGCGCCCTGCCCTGGCAGGACCAGCCGGACGTCGCGGCGCTCTTCGGCGACGGCGCGGCGGCGGCCGTCGTCACCGCGGCGCCGGATGGCCGTACCGGTATCCGCGCCAGCCTGTTGCGCAGCTACCCCTCCGCCTATGGCGCCTGCGAGATCGGGGCGGGCGGCACGCGGTTCGATTTCCACCGCGAGCCCGAAGCGTTCGCCGCCCACGCCCTCTTCCACATGGACGGCAAGGAACTCTTCCGCATCACGCATCGCCACTTTCCGCGCTTCGTGGAGCAGGTGCTCGACGCCGCCGGCTGGTCGCGCGAGGATGTCGATCTCGTCATCCCGCATCAGGCAAGCCCCCTGGCACTGGACCACATGGTCCAGCATACCGGCATGGAAAGCGGGCGCGTCGTCAACATCGCCGCGCGGCTCGGCAACCAGATCGCCGCCTCCATTCCCACTGCGCTCGATATCGCCTGGCGGGACGGCCGGATCAGGCCTGGCATGAAACTGCTGCTTCTGGGCACGTCCGCCGGCGTTTCCTTTGGTGGCATGGCCATCGAGGTCTGAGCGGATGCGTGTGCTCGTCACCGGAGCAACGGGATTTCTGGGCGGCGCGCTGATCCGCCACCTGCGCGACCGGGGCTTCGAGACCATCGCCGTCGGCCGCAATGCGGAGCGCTGCCATCTGCTGGCGGAAGCCGGCTTCACGACGCTGCGCGCCGATCTTTCGCAGTCCGACGCGCAACTGGCAAAGCGCATCGGCCCGTTGGACGCCGTGGTCCACTGTGCCGCCCTGTCGTCCCCCTGGGGCCGGCTTGCCGCCTTCCGCGCCGCCAATGTCGAGGGTACGCGAAACGCCCTCGATCTCGCCGCGGCGCTCGGCGCGCGGCGCTTCGTCAACATCTCCTCGCCGACCGTCTATTTCGAGCTGAAGGACAAGGTCCGCGTTGCGGAAAGCGCTGCCCTGCCGCGTCCCATCAACGCCTATGCCCGGACAAAGGCGGAGGCGGAACGGCTGGTGCTTTCCCGTCTCGAACTCGGCCCGGTCAATCTGCGGCCGCGCGGCATCTATGGCGCCGGCGAAGAGACCCTGCTGCCGCGCCTGCTCGCCGCCGCCAGGCGCGGCCCGCTGCCCCTCTTGCGCAACGGCGTCGCCTCCATCGACCTCACTCATGTCAGTGACGTCGTCGCAGCCATCGAGGCGGCGCTGGGGCCTGATCCTGTCCTTGCCGGAGAGACGTTCAACATTTCCGGCGGCGAGACCGTCGCTGTCCGCGAGATCGTGGAGCGTACCTGCACCGCGCTCTCCGTGCCGGTCCGATGGCGCCGCGTGCCGTTTCATCCCGCACTTTTCGCTGCGCGGCTGGCATTTCTGGCGAGCCTTGCCCGTCCCGCGCCGAAGGAACCGCCGGTGACGCCCTATACACTCGGCCTCTTCGCCTTCCGCCAGAGCCTCGACATCACCAAGGCCCGGCAAATGCTGGGCTGGCAGCCTCGGATCCCGTTCGAACAGGGCCTTGCCCTGACCCTTCAAGGGCGGGGCGCGTCATGAGGCCGGTCTTCGCCAACAGCGCCTTTGTCACCGCCCCGGAGCGGCTGGTCCTCAGGGGCGGGCGCTGGCGGAACATCCGCCTCAAGGTGCGCTACGGCCTGTTCCGCCATCCAGATGCGGGGCTGGTGCTGATCGATGCGGGCTACGGCCCGCGGGTGACGCAGGGCCGGCGCGGCCTTGCCCTCCGGCTCTACAACGCCCTTTTCGGGCCGGAGCTTGTCGCGGCCGGCCAACCGGAAGCCGTGCTGCGGCGGTTCGGCGCGGCGCCGGCCGATGTCTCGGCCGTCATCCTCAGCCATTTCCATGCCGACCATGTCGCCACGCTCGACCTGTTTCCGCAGGCGCGGGTCTTTGCGAAGACCCGGCTCCTGAACCGCATCGAAGGCCGGAGCGGCTGGCGCAACCTGCGCCATGGCGTCTTTGCCGAACTCCTGCCGGAAGGACTTGCCGCGCGAACCGTCGATATTGACAGGCTTGCCGTGCGCGACGCGCCGTTCGGTCTTGGTGCAGGGCGTAACCTCTTCGGCGATGGCAGCGTGCTGGCAATCGACCTTCCCGGCCATGCCGAGGGTCATGTCGGCCTCTGCTTTGCGCGGCTGCCCGTACCGCTCCTCTATGCGGTCGATGTGCAATGGCTGATCGATGCCCTGTCGGAAGACCGCCAACCAGGCTTCCCGGCCAGCCTGATCGCCGACGACCGCCGCGCCTTGGCCGAAAGCGCCCGCCGGGTCCTCGCCTTCCGGCAGGCGGGCGGGCAGGTGCTGCTATGCCATGAGCCGGGCGACAGCCCCTATGACCTGACGGACGATCCCGCATGACCGGGACCCTGCAGATCGCATCGGCCTTCGCGCAGACCCTTTGGGCGGGTCGCGTGGGCCGTCCACGCGCCGATTTCGAGCGCTGGCAGGCCCGCACACTCCAGCGCTGGCTCGACCGCGACCTGCCGGCTGTCGATTTCTACCGCGATGCGCCACGGCGGCTGGATGGCCTGCCGGTCATCGACAAGGCCGTCCTCATGGGAGATTTCGCTGCCTTCAACCGGGGGCGCATCACCGCCGAACAGGGCTGGCAGGCGTTTGAAACGACCGGCCGGCTCGGAAATATCAGCATCGGCGCCAGCACCGGCACGAGCGGCAACCGCGCCCTCTACGCCATCACGCCAGCCGAACAGCACCGCTGGCTCGGCACCATGCTCGCCAAGGCCCTGCCGCGCTTTCTCCTCCAGCCCGAACGGGTCGCCGTCGTCCTGCCGCAGAATTCCGCGCTCTACGAGGGCGCCAACCGTTCGCGCCTTCTGAAACTCAGGTTCTTCGACTTGCGGCGAGGCGCCGAGCGATGGCTTGGCGCCCTCGAAAGCTTCGCGCCCACCACCATCGTCGCCCCGCCGCGCGTGCTGCGTTATCTGGCGGAGAATGCGAGGGGGCTCGCCCCGCGACGGCTCTTTTCCGGCGCCGAAACCCTCGATCCCGTGGACCGAGCGGTCATCGAGGCCCGTTTTCGCCTGCCGCTCGGCCAGATCTACATGGCAACCGAGGGGCTGTTTGCCGTCTCCTGTTCGCACGGCCGCCTGCATCTGGCCGAAGACGCCAACGTCTTCGAGTTCGAGCCGGTGGAGGGCGGACTCGTCTCGCCGCTGGTGACGAGCTTCCGCCGAAGGTTCCAGATCCTGGCGCGCTACCGCATGAACGACCTCCTGCGCCTTTCCCAATCCCCCTGCCCCTGCGGCTCGCCCTTGCAGGCCGTGGACGAGATCGTCGGGCGCATGGATGACGTCTTCGTCTTCGAACGGCCGGATGGCGCGCGCCTTCTCGTGACGCCGGACGTGATGCGCAACGCCGTGCTCGATGCCGCGCGCGCGATCACGGATTTCCGCATCCTGCGCGAAGGGCGCGACGAAATCGCAGTGGTTCTTCAACCGGGCCTCCCCGAAGCCGACGCCGAGGCCGCGCGACAGGCGCTCGTACGGGTTTTCGCGCAGCGCGGCCTTGTTCCGCAAATCCGGACGCGGCGCGAGGCGATGGTCCTGGATCCCCATCGCAAGCTGCGGCGGGTCGAATGCCGGTTCCGGCCGGAGGCCGAGCCATGACCGGGCATGTCCGGAACGAGCCGGAACTGGTCCGGCGCTTCGTCGATCTGTTCAACGAGCGGCCTGTGCGGGACCTGATCGGCAATCTCACCACCACGGTCTCCTCCGTCGAGATCGACGGCCGGCACTTTCCACTCACCATCAACGACCGGGCGGACGCGCCGACCTGCTATATCTGCTGCCCGAGCAGCGCCTATATCGATTATGCGGTGGACGAGACCCGCAATTTCGCGGCAGCACCGCTGCTGCGCCGCGCCGTGCAGGCCCTCGTCCGTGCTTCGGCCCCGCTCCTCGCCGCAAGCGGGCTCGACCATCAGGTGCAGGTGAACAACTGGCTGCTCTCCACCAATCCCGTGCCCGCCATCGACCCCGCCTCCGCCACCGCGATGGTGGAGCACCTGACCGCCGAATTCCCGGACAGGGCCATCGTCATCCGCTCGCTCAACGCGCGGGCGGATGACGGCACCATGGCCAGCCTCAAGGCATCAGGTTTCCGGCTGCTTGCGGCCCGCCGCATCTATCTCTTCTCCGGCAGCGCACGCCGAACGCAGAACATGGGCTACGATCGCACCCTGTTGCGGCAGACCCCATACCACTTCGCCCCGGGAGAGAGCTTCACCGATGAGGACTATGCGCGCTCCGCCGAACTCTACAAGTTGCTCTATCTCGACAAGTACACGCCCCTGAACCCGCACTATACGGCCCGCTATATCGGCGAGATGCACCGGCGCGGCCTGTTCGATCTCGTCGGCTTCCGAGATGGCGACGGGCGGCTCGTGGCCGTTTCCGGCTTCTTCGCGAACGGCCGGACGCTGACGCAGCCGATCGTCGGCTACGATACCGGCCTACCGCGCAAGGACGGGCTCTACCGGCTGGTGATGGCAACTGGCCAGGCGATCGCCACCGAGCAGGAACTGTTCTTCAACATGAGCGCCGGGGCCGGAAAATTCAAAAGCCTGCGCGGCGCCGAACCCGTCATCGAATACAGCGCGGTCTACATGGCCCACCTTCCCTTGCGGCAGCGCGTCGCGGTGCGCATCATGGAAGGTCTTCTCAACCGTATCGGCATCCCCCTCCTTAAGGCTTTCGACCTATGACCCTTTCACCCGATTGCTGGCACGCCGTCGCGCTCGCGTCGGATATCGGCGCAAAGCCGCTGCGGATCCTCTTTTCCGGGCAGCCGGTCGTGCTGTTCCGCTCGGGCAGGCAAATCGCCGCGCTGCAGGACCGCTGCCCGCACCGCCTCGTGGAACTGTCGACGGGCAAGGTGGTCGGCGGGGAGATCGAATGTCCCTATCACGGTTGGCGCTTCAACGCGGCCGGCGCCTGCACAGCCATTCCGGGACTGACGGGAGAGGTCCCGAACTACCGGGTTCCACGCCTGAAAACCTTCGAGAAGGACGGTGTCATGTTTCTCGCCAAAGGCGAGCCGGAGGGCGAACCCTATCTGCACTGCGCAGAAGGGCGGAAGATCATCCTGAAGCTGGTGCGCAGCAGCACGCAGTCCACGCTGGTCGATACGGCGGAGAACATTCTCGACGCCACCCATACCCACTTCACCCACAAGGGCCTGCTGCGCGGGCTCGGCGGACAGCGGCAGCTCGTCCGCGTCGATATCACCGGCGGTCCCGGCTGGGTGGAAGCCTGCTACACCGGCGAGGAACGCCAGCAGGGGCTGGTGAGCCGCCTGCTGGAGGGCGAGCGGGTGAAGACCGTCGGGCGCTTCCGCTATCCCGGCATTGCCGAGCTGGAATATTGGGGGGCAAAAGGACTGGTGCTCGCCACGACCTTCCACCTGCGCCAGGCGGCCGACAACCAGGTGGACGGCATCGGCTGCCTGATCGGGCCGCGGAACGGCCTTATCGACCACCTGAAATCCTACGCCTTCCGTCCGATGTTCCGCATCGCGCTGGAACAGGACCGCCGCGTGCTGACCTCGGCGAGCCGGAACGCGACGTTCTGGCCCAATGCGACACCGCTGGTCGGGCCGCTCGATTTCCTGCGACGGAGCATCGAGGCGATCCTTGCCGGTACCCTGCCGCCCGCAGCGGAAAAACCCGAGACCGCCTATATCGAGCTCTGATCCGGCCCGTCCCATTCGATATCGCGGGTGGAGGCGCGTTGCAGGGAAATACCGTGACGCAGGGCCAATGTAGCGATCTCGCCGAGCGCCAGCCATTGCGCGCGTTTCGGCGCGGCATCGCCCGGCCAGTCGAGCAGTTCGTCGGCCGCGTTCAAGTCGCGGCGGAAGCGGCCGACGCCGCCAGCGCGCAGGGCCGCCGGCAGTCCGTAGATCCACATGGCGAGCCGCACCGTCTGCGGCCGCGCGACATCCCGCTCGACAAATCCGGTATCCCCGGTGGCAGCCGCCACGAAGCCCTTCGGATTCCTGAAGAAATGCAGCCCGCTTGTTGCGCGCGGATTACATTCGAGCGGCAGGACCGCACCATCCGCCATTCGCATCAGGTCGAAGGAGATTTGGCCCGTCCAGCCGGTTCCCGCCACGAAACGCTCGACGAAGGCGCGCGCCCGCTCATCCTCCAACGGCTGGAAACAGATGCCCGCGCCCTTGCCCGCCCGGTAGATGGACCGGTAGAGCGAAAACACCGCAAGCCGCCCCTCTCTGGCGACGGCATAGACGCTCAACTCCTCCCCCGGCAGGAACTGTTGCGCAACCCAGGGCGCCTGCGGGCTCGGCGACAGGCCATCGAGCTCGGCGCGCGACGGGTGGACCAGGACGCGGCTCGCAAAACGCGACCATACCGGCTTGAAGACGAGGTCGGCGGCCTCTGCCCGAACGGAAAGAACATCATCCTTACCACGCAGCAGGCGGGTATGCGGCACGGCAAGCCCTAGGCTCCGGCAAAGCTCGATGAAGGCGTATTTATCATGCACGCGCTGCAGGAGGTCGATATCCGGCGCGAACAGAAGCGCGGCCGGCTGCCGCTCCCGCCACATATGCGCCAGATAGAACACCTCCTCGCAGGTCGGCACGACGAGCGAAACGTTTTCGCGCACGACCAGCGCCTCGACGGCATCCCCGTAGCGGGCGGGCTCGAAGCGCGGCGGCGGCAGGCGGAAATAGGCGGCACAGGCGCGGCTTGCGGCAGAAAGCGGCTTCGCCGGCGTATCCGCCAGCACCACGCGCCAGCCGGCCCCGTCGAAAAGCCGTGCGAGATGCAGCGCGACAGGCGCCCGCGCGCCGCTAATCAGGACGGACGGGCCACCGCCGCTCACGCCTCGAACGATTTCAGGATGGGGCATGGGCCCTTCTTGCCGATCGCGCATTCCGAAACGAGCGTTTGCAGCGAGGACCTCGCCCGTTGCAGGTCCTCCATGCGGGCATCGAGCTCGGCGAGGCGCTTCGTCGCCATCTCCCGCACAGCCGACCGGTCCTCGCCGGAATCGAGCGCCAGCAACTGGCGGATTTCTTCCAGCGTGAATCCTGCCGTCTGCGCTTGCCGGATGAAGCGAAGGCGTGAAACGTCGGTCTCGCTGTAGCGCCGGATGCCGTCGATGCGTTTTGGCGTCGCGAGCAGGCCGCGGCGCTGGTAGAAACGCACGGTCTCGACGCCGACATTCGCCGCCGCCGCAAATTTTCCGATCGTCAGCTCGTGGGGGTGTTGACTCCGTACCATGGTACGGAACCTATAGTCCTGCCAACGATTTCACAAGACAGGAGACGTGAGATGTTGGACAGAACCCAGAACACCGGCCGCAAGGCCATTCTCTACCGCATGGTGATGTCGAGCCACATCTGCCCCTACGGCCTGAAGGCCAAGGACCTTCTGCGTCGCTCGGGCTACGAGGTCGACGACCGCCACTTGACGACGCGCGAGGAGACCGACGCTTTCAAGGCCAAGCATGATGTCGCGACCACGCCGCAGGTCTTCATCGATGGGACACGCATCGGCGGTTATGACGACCTGCGCCGCTATCTCGGCAAGCCCGTCGCCGACCCGAAGGCCACCACCTACCGCCCGGTCATCGTGCTCTTCACCCTGACGGCACTGATGGCGATGGCCGCGAGCTTCGCCGTCAGCGGCTCGCCCTTCACGCTGCGGGCGGCGGAATGGTTCATCGCCTTCTCGATGGTCGTGCTCGCCCTCCTGAAATTGCAGAATGTCGAGAGTTTCGCGACCATGTTCCTCAACTACGACCTGCTTGCCAAGCGGTGGGTGCCCTACAGCTACATCTATCCCTATGCTGAAGGTCTTGCCGGGGTGCTGATGGTGGCGGGCGCGCTCAACTGGCTGTCGGTTCCCGTCGCACTCTTCATCGGCACGATCGGCGCCGCTTCGGTTTTCAAGGCCGTCTATATCGACCGGCGCGAACTGAAATGCGCCTGCGTCGGCGGCTCCAGCAGCGTTCCGCTCGGCTTCATCTCGCTGACGGAGAACCTGATGATGATCGCCATGGCCGTGTGGATGGCCGCCGCATCGCTCGGCTATACCGGCCTTCATGCGATGTAACGAACGGGGCACGGCGCTTCGGCGCCGTGCCGTCGCACGTGGCGGGATGGCTGGGTAGCGTCCTACGCCATCGGGATAGGTCCGCTTGAATTCCCGGCCGCCCTGTTTATCCTGTCGCCATGCAACCGAACCTCACCTTCGAGCAGATCGAGCGCTGGAGCAGCGGTATCGCCGCCGCCGTCGGCGCCACCTTGCCGGAAGAGATCTCGGCGCATTTCACGGCCGGCGCGCGCAATCTCATCGCCTCCGACCAAGTCTATATCGGCCTCTACCTGCGCGACAGCGCCTCGATCACCATCTACGAGCGCGACCCGGACGACTGGAACCGCAACTACGACACCCGCAAGTACCACGAGGACCCGTTCTTCCGCCTCTTCGCAGGCTCGCGGCAGGATTTCCTGCTGCCGCTCTCCGCGCTCGACAAGGGCGATTTTCGCACCAGCGCCTATTATCGCGACTTCTACGAGCCCTCCGGCAGCTTCGACGAGATCACCGGCGTCTTCAATTTCGACCGCAACGCCGCCGGCTTCGTCACCTATCTGCGCCGTCGCGGCGCGCGCCCCTTCGGCGCCGGGGATCTTGCGCTCGCCGAGGCGACCGCGGAGGCCACCCGCCGCGTGCTCGAACGACTCTGGCGGCAATGGCGTCCCGAAGGCGAAGGCCCGCTCTCGCTTGCGCCACTCAGCCTGCGCGAGCGCCAGATCGCCCTACTCCTCATCGAGGGCGGCTGCGCCAAGACGATTTCGCGCGAACTGGCCATCTCGCCCGGCACCGTGCGCAACCACATCAAGACCGTCTATCGCAAGCTCCGCATCCATTCGCAGGTCGAGCTGATGGCCGCCGCCCGCGGCGGCGACCACGCCTGCTATCCCTCACTGCCCTGAGACGACGCGCGTCCACATGCGGTTCTGCAGGCGCAGGAGCTTCGCATCGCTCGATTCCACCACGAAGAGTTTCGCCTTCACGTCGTCAGGCGGGAAGACGCCGGGATCCTTCGCCACGGCCTGATCCATCAGCGGCAGCGATTCCGGAATGGGATTGGCGTAGGAGACGTAACTGGAATTGGCCGCCGCGATATCGGGCCGCATGTTGAAATCGATCCAGGCGAGCGCATTTTCCGGGTGCGGCGCATCCTTCGGCACGGCCATCGTGTCGAAGTTGATCAGCGTACCCTCCTTCGGAATGGAATAGGCGATTTCCAACTTCTTTTCGCTCTCCGCCGCCCGGGCCTTGGCCTGGAGGATGTCGCCGGACCAGCCGAGCACGACGCAGATGTCGCCGTTGGCAAGGTCGTTGATATAGCGGGACGAATGGAAATAGCGGATGTGCGGTCGCACCTTCACCAGCAGCTCCTCGGCCTTGGCGGTGTCGTCCGGGCTGGTGGAGCGCGGATCGATGCCAAGATAGTTCATCGCCATCGGGATGATCTCGGCCGGCGCGTCGATGATGGCGACGCCGCAATCGGCGAATTTCTCGACCACGGCCGGGTCGAAGACCATGGCGAAGCTGTCGACCGGGGCCTCGCCCATACGCTGCTTCACGGCCGCGATGTTGTAGCCGATGCCGTCGGTCACCGCCATGTAGGGCACGGCATGCACGTTGTCCGGGTCGGCGCCGGCAATCAGCGACAGCGCCTGCGGATCGAGCTTGCCGGCATTGGCGAGCTTCGCCTTGTCGAGCGGCTGGAAGGCGCCGGCCTTCACCTGGTTCTTGAGGAACGGATAGGCCGAGGGGTAGACGACGTCGTAGCCCGAGCCGCCCGTCAGCATCTTGGTCTCCAGCACCTCGTTGCCGTCATAGACGTCGTAGACGACGCGGATGCCGGTTTCCTTCTCGAACTTCTCCGCCGTGTCCGGCGCGATGTAATCCGACCAGTTGTAGACGTTGACGACCTTTTCTTCCTGCGCCTGCGTGGTCCCGGCGGCCGCGAGCAGGGCAAGGATGGAAACGAACGATGCGCGCATGGTCTTCCTCCTCAAGCCTTCGTCTGGCCGGCATAGACCGGCAGCGTGATGCAGGCGACGTTGCCGCCCCCGAGCAGGATTTCGCGGGAATTCTCGATTCCGACGATGCGGTGGTCCGGGAAGAGCTCGGCGAGCTTGGCCTTGGCGGCGCGGTCGAGCGTCTCGTCGTCGAACTGCGGCACGACGACGACGGAGTTGCCGGGATAGTAGTTGATATAGGTGGCGGCGGTGCGGTTGCCGGCCGGCCGCGCCCAGGTGCTGTCGACCTGGTCGACGCTTTCGGCCTCTTCCGCCGTCATCTCGATGGGGCGGGGATGGGTGATGCGGTGCACCTCCAGCGCCCGGCCGCGTGCATCGCGTGCCGAGCGCAGCGCCTCCTCCACCTCGCGCACGATCTCGTATTGCGGGTCGTCGCGGTCCTCAGTCCAGCTCATCGCCACCACGCCCGGCCGCACGAAGCAGCAGACGTCGTCGATATGGCCGTCCGTCTCATCGAAGCAGAAGCCGCGCGGCAGCCAGATGACATGCTCCAGACCGAGATAGTCGCAGAGCTGCTGCTCCACCGCCGCCTTGCCGAGATGGCCGTTGCGGTTGCGGTTCAGGAGGCACTGTTCCGTGGTGATCAGCGTGCCCTCGCCGTCGCATTGCAGGCCGCCGCCTTCGGCGATCAGCGTCGAGCGATAGCGGTCCATCCGCTCGGTCTCCAGCACCTTGCGGGCGACGAGATCGTCGAGGTTCCAGGGCGAATAGAGGCCGCCGTCATTGCCGCCATAGGCGTTGAAGGTCCAGTCGACGCCGCGTACCTCGCCGCGGTCGTTGATGACGAAGTTCGGGCCGCTGTCGCGCAGCCAGGAATCGTCCGTCGACATCTCCACGAGCCGCACGCTTTCCGGCAGCATGGCGCGGGCGTTGAGCCACTGGCGGCGCGAGACGGCGATGGTGACCGGCTCGCTCTCGGCGATCGCCGCGGCGACCTGCGCGAAGAGCTTCTGCGCGGGCTTGGCGCCGAGCCGCCAGGTGTCCGGCCGTTCCGGCCAGATCAGCCAGCAGCCGGCCTTCGGCTCGAATTCCCCCGGCGCGCGAAAACCGTCTGCCCTGGGCGTGCTTGCAAGCGTGCGTACCATGTTCCCCCCGATCGAAAAATCCGGGTGGATTAAGGCAAGCGCACCCCTTTCGGGTCAATGTCCCATTTGGGATAGGCGGGAGGGCGGTTCAGCCCTCGAAGACCATCAGCGTGTCGCCGGCCTGGAGATAATCGCCTTCCTTGACGCGAAGCCGCAGACGACCGGCCTTCGGCGCGAGGACCTGCGTTTCCATCTTCATCGCCTCCATCACCGCCACCAGCTCGCCTTCGGCGACCTCCGTGCCATCGGCGATCTTGAAGGCCTGCAGCGTGCCGGAAACCGGGGCGGCGATGCCGTCCTCCGCCGTATCGCTGCCGGCCGCGGAGGTCGAGCCCTGCCCGACCGCGCTGAAGCCGGCGAGGAGGAGGCTCGGCAAGGCGAGCGAAACGCGCTTGCCGTCAATTTCGAGATGCGTGCGGATCAGCGACGGATCGGCGGCCGGCTCGGGCCGCGCCATGGCATCCGGCATGGCGGCAAAATCGGTCTCGATCCAGCGGGTATGCACCTTGAAGCCGTCGGTTCCGATGAAGTCCTCGGTATCGATGGCCGCGCGGTGGAACGGCAGGACCGTCGCCACGCCCTCGATACGGAATTCCTTCAGCGCCCGGCGGGCACGGCGCAGGGCCTCCTCGCGGGTCGCGCCCGTCACGATGAGCTTGGCCATCAGCGAATCGAAGACGCCCGGCACGGTGGAGCCGCTGACGACGCCGGTGTCGAGACGCACGCCGGGGCCGGAAGGCGGATCGAAAACGGTGATCGCGCCCGGCGTCGGCAGGAAGCCGCGGCCGGGATCCTCCGCATTGATGCGGAATTCGATGGAGTGGCCGCGCGGGGCCGGCGTTTCAAGGAGGCGCAGGCGCTCCCCTTCGGCGACGCGGAACTGTTCGATGACGAGGTCGATGCCGGTCGTCTCCTCCGTGACGGGGTGTTCGACCTGCAGGCGGGTGTTCACTTCCAGGAAGGAGATGGTCCCGTCGACACCGAGCAGGAACTCCACCGTGCCGGCGCCGGAATAGCCGGCCGCGGCGCAGATGGCCTTCGCGGCGGCATGGATCTTCTCGCGCTGTTCCGGCGTCAGGAAGGGCGCGGGGGCCTCCTCGATGAGCTTCTGGTTGCGCCGCTGCGCCGAGCAGTCGCGGGTGCCGAGCACCAATACGTTGCCGTGCTTGTCGGCGATGACCTGCGCCTCGATATGGCGGGGGCGGTCGAGGAAACGCTCAAGGAAACACTCGCCGCGACCGAAGGCGGCGGTCGCCTCGCGCACAGCGGATTCGTAGAGGTCGGCGATCTCCTCCATCTTCCAGGCGACCTTGAGGCCACGCCCGCCGCCGCCATGCGCCGCCTTGATGGCGACCGGCAGGCCGTGCTGCTCGGCGAATGCGATCACCTCCGCCGCCGTGGCGACCGGACCGTCGCTACCGGCCACGAGCGGCGCACCGACGCTCTGTGCGATACGCCGCGCCTCGACCTTGTCGCCCAGCGCGGTGATCACGTCCGGATCGGGACCGATCCAGATGAGGCCGGCATCCTGCACGGCCCTGGCGAATTCCGCCCGCTCGGAAAGGAAGCCGTAGCCGGGATGGACCGCATCCGCACCCGAGCGCCTTGCGATCGCGATCAGCTTCTCGATGTTGAGATAGGTTTCCGCCGGGCGCACGCCGCCGAGCCCGTAGGCTTCGTCGGCAAGGCGCACGAACAGCGCGTCCGCATCCGGATCGGCATAGACGGCGACCGACTGGAGGCCGTGGTCGCGGCAGGCCCGCACGATGCGCACGGCGATCTCGCCGCGATTGGCAATCAGCACTTTCTTCATGGCGTTACTCCTGGCGGGTCGCGATTTCGGCGAAGGGGCCGATCGGGCGGAAACAGATCTTTGCATTGATGGGGATCTGGCCGGCGAGGTCCAGATGGTATTCGGCGACCGCGCCGATGACGGGATAGCCGCCGGTGAGTGGATGATCGGCAAGGAAAAGCACCGGCTGGCCGCTGTGCGGCACCTGGATGGCGCCGGTCGCCGTGCCCTCGCTCGGCAGTTCCGCGCTGTCCTTGCGCTCCAGCGGCACGTCGCCGGCAAGGCGGATGCCGACCCGGCTAGATTGCGGCGTCACCTGCCAGAGCTGGCCCGTCAGCGTGTCGATGCCCTTCTGCGTGAACCAGTCCGTGCGCGGGCCGAGCACCACGTCGAGGGTCACGACGTCGGCGGCCGAAGGCGCGACGAAGGCGGGGGCCTCGTCGATGGAGACGCTCGCGAGCCCATCCCTGCCGGACTTCAACGCCAGCACGGTTCCGGCCGTCACCGGCGCAGGTCCGACGACGGCGAGCGTATCGGTCGCCGCGCTGCCGAGAACCGGCGCGACGTCGAACCCGCCGCGCACGGAGAGATAGGCGCGCATGCCCCTTTTCGGATGACCGATCGTCACGACATCGCCGGGTTCCAGCGCAATCGGCCGGTAGGCCGCAAATTCCCTGTCACGACCGGCGCCGTCGCGCACCGTTACCGGACAGGCAGCGCCCGCAAGGCCGATCACCGCACGGACATTGCTCTCGAAGGAGAAGCCGCCGAGCGTGAGTTCGAGCGCCGGCGTGCCCGCCGGATTGCCGACGATGCGGTTGGCGGCATTGAACGCGCCGCGGTCGAGTGCGCCGGAGGCGGAAACGCCCTGTCCCGTCTGGCCGAAGCGGCCGAGATCCTGAAACACGGCGGGCATGGGCGCGGCGAGCACCTTGAATTGCGGCGTCTCCGCCGATACCGCCTGTTCCGTGCGGACGGCGGGTTCGGGAATGCTGATCGTCCTGCCGGCCGTCTCCATGTCGAAGAAGCGGACGCGATAGCCGGGCTGGAACAGCGCGCCGGGGTCGCGGTCGATATCCCACATCTTGACCGGCGTCGTGCCGATGATCTGCCAGCCGCCGGGGCTCGCCTGCGGGTAGACGCCGCTGAAGGCGCCGGCGAGCGCGACGGAACCGGCCGGTATGCGGGTGCGCGGGCTCTTGCGGCGCGGCACATGCAGGGTGGGATCGCCGCCGACGAGATAGCCGAAGCCGGGCGCGAAACCGCAGAAGGCCACGGTGAATTCGCTTTCCGTGTGGCGGCGGACGACCTCCTCCACGCTGAGGCCGGTCAGCTCCGCGACGTCGCCAAGGTCTTCCCCGTCATAGCGCACGGGGATTTCCACCAGTTGCTCCGACGGTGCGAGCTTCGCCGAAAGATCGCGGGTGGCGATGCGGGCGGCAAGCTTGTTGGACGAAACCCTTTCCGGGCGGAAACGGATCATCAGCGTTCGGGCGGCCGGCACCATTTCCTCGACACCGTGGATGGCGTCCGCCTGCAGGGAGGCGAACAGCGCGAGCGTTTCGTCGAGATCGGCAAGCTCGACGAGGATGGTGGTCAGGCTGACAGGGAGAAAGCGCATCGTGCCCTCACGCGTGGTAGGCGGAATCGGGAATGTCGGTGATGAACATGTAGCCCGGCGCATGGGTGATGGCGAACGGCACGCCGGACGCCATCACGGCTGCCTGCGGGGTGACGCCGCACGCCCAGAACACCGGCACCTCGCCGGGCTCGATGCGCACCGCATCGCCGAAATCAGGCTTTGCGAGATCGGCGATGCCGATATCCTCGGGCGCGCCGACATGCACGGGCGCACCGTGCACGGCCGGGAAGCGGCCCGAGATGGTGGCGGCATCGGCGACGCGCGCGGCCGGGATCGGCCGCATGGAGACCACCATGTTGCCCTTCAGCCGCCCGGCCGGGCGGCAGGCCTTGTCGGTGAGATACATCGGCACGTTGCTCTTGTCCGTCATGTGGCGGATCTCGATGCCCGCCTCCACCATCGGCGTCTCGAAAGTGAAGGAGCAGCCGATCAGGAAGGCGACGAGGTCGTCGCGCTCCGCCCAGGCCGCCGTCGCATCCGGGGTTTCCTCGACGAGCTTGCCGTCACGCCAGATGCGGTAGAGCGGCAGGTCGGTGCGCAGGTCCGCGCCGGGCGCCAGCAGCGTCGTCGGCGAGCCGGGGTCGGAGACGTCGAGCACCGGGCAGGGTTTCGGATTGCGCTGCGCATAGAGCAGGAAATCGAAGGCCCAGTCGCGCGGCAGCACGATCATGTTGGCCTGCGTGAAGCCGGGCGCGATGCCCGAGGTCGGCGCGACGCGGCCGCCGCGATAGGCGGCGCGGGCCGCACGGGCGGCCGATGCATCCGTATGGTCGAGATAGGCGGTCGGGAGCGTCATGGTCGCGCCCTCAGGCTTTTTCGGCAAAGGAGCGGATGGCGATGCCCTCCGCCTCGAAGCGGCGGCGGATCTCCTGCGCGATGGCGACTGCACCGGGGCTGTCGCCATGTACGCAGATCGACTGCGCCTCGATGCGGATCGTGCTGCCGTCGATGGCCTCCAGCGTTCCCTCGCGGGCAAGCTGGACCATGCGGTCGGCGATCTTCGCCTCGTTATGCAGCACGGCGCCGGGCTCGCGGCGCGAGACGAGCTCGCCCTTCGGCGTATAGGCGCGGTCGGCGAAGGCTTCCGCGACGACGGCGAGGCCGGCGCGGCGCGCCAGGTCGAGGATCGGCGCATTGGCAAGGCCCATCAGGACCAGCGAGGGATCGACCGCCTTGATGCCGTCGATCACCGCCTGGCCCTGCCTGGCGTCATAGGCGATGCGGTTGTAGAGCGCGCCGTGCGGCTTGACGTAGCGGACGGTCGTGCCCGCCGCCGCGGCCACGCCCTTGATCGCGCCGATCTGGTAGATGACGTCGGCGATCAGCTCTTCCGGGGTGGCGTCGAGGTCGCGCCGGCCGAAGCCGACGCGATCCGGGTAGGAGACATGCGCGCCGATAACGACGCCGTTTGCGGCCGCGGCCTTCACCGTGCGGTAGATGCCGGCCGGATCGCCCGCGTGGAAGCCGCAGGCGATGTTGGCCGAGGAGACGACGGCGAGCATCGCCGCATCGTCGCCCATGCGCCAGGCGCCGTAGCTTTCGCCGAGATCGCTGTTGAGATCGATCGCTACCATGTTCCTCCCTCCCCTTTTAGAAACCCAGCAGACCGAAGATCGTGCCGGCCGACTTGTAGCCCATATACCATGTGAGCGCGCAGACCAGGACGCCGAGGACCAGCAGCCAGCGCGGATAGTGATAGCCGCCCATCAGGTCCTCGCGCTTCCAGGCCGCGAAAAGGAAGATGGAGAGGCCAATCGGCAGGATGAGGCCGTTGAGACCGCCGACGAAGACGAGCATGGCAGCGGGCGGCGTGGTCATCAGCAGGTAGCAGACCAGCGAGATGGCGATGAAGACCACCGTCGCCATATTGCGGGCGTGTTCGCTGATATCCTGCTTGAAGACGGTGATGAACGAGACCGACGTATAGGCCGCGCCGATGACGCTGGTGATGGCGGCGGCCCAGAAGATGATGCCGAAGAGGCGAAGGCCCGCGTCGCCGGCCGCGGCCTGGAAGGCCTGTGCGGCCGGGTTTGCCGCCTGGCTCGCCGTGTCGATGACGACACCGCTTGCGACCACGCCGAGGATGGC
This sequence comes from Shinella zoogloeoides, assembly GCF_030733845.1. Taxonomy (NCBI): domain Bacteria; kingdom Pseudomonadati; phylum Pseudomonadota; class Alphaproteobacteria; order Hyphomicrobiales; family Rhizobiaceae; genus Shinella; species Shinella zoogloeoides. Next base: position 290,782 of record NZ_CP132312.1, on the reverse strand, counting down.
GAGAAAGAGCACGTAGCGCATCAGGCCCGTCACGGCGATGCCGGTCAGCGCGGCGCGCGTGACGGCAGGCAGGTGCTGCTGGCCGACCATGCCGCGGTCGAGCAGGCGGTGCGCGCCGGAATAGGTGATGTATCCGCCGACCGTGCCGCCGACGATGGTGGTGATGGCCGCAAAATCGATCGTATCGGGCAGGACGGTCTGGAACAGCGCGTCTCCGACCGGCGGGCCGGAAACGAAGGCGACGTAGAGCGTCAGCACGATCATCAGGATGCCGGCGAAGATGATGAAGCGGTCGACGGCAAGGCCGGCGCGCTTCGACAGGAAGATGCCGATCGAGAAGACGGCGCTGATCGCCCCGCCGATTTTGGGATCAAGGCCGAAGACGGCGTTGAGGCCAAGGCCCGTGCCGCCGATATTGCCGATGTTGAAGAACAGGCCGCCGACGATGACAAGGATGGCAAGAAGGTAACCGGAGCCGGGAATGGCGGCATTGGCGACGTCGGAGGCCCGCATGCGCGTCAGCGTGACGATGCGCCAGATGTTCAGCTGCACCACGAAGTCGATGAGGATGGAGGCCAGGATGCCGAAGGCGAAGGCGGCGCCGAGCTTTGTGGTGAAGGTCGCGGTCTGCGTGATGAAGCCGGGGCCGATGGCGCTGGTCGCCATCAGGAAGATCGCGGCGATCAACGCCGAGCGGCGGGATTTGACGGTTTCGAGACCCTGCGCGACCACGCTCGGGCCGGCAGGCAGAGCTGCATTCTTTTCCATGAGATTTCTCCGCTCTCATGCACCCGCCCCTCGCGGGTACTGCATGACGGAATGATGCCCTGCTACACAAAAATGTCAACATTGTTCAACAATATTTCGGTATCGTTCCTTATTTCTGCCTTTTTACCAACCACATAGGCCGCGATTGGCCGCAAATTTAACCTCCATTGTCCCCGCATTCGTGCTAAGGGCAGCGAAGAATGCGGGCATGTCCCGGCAATTTGCGCCGGGATCGAGGAGGACGGAATGACGGATGATGGAGATGGCCTGCCGCTTGCAGACCGATTGGCGCGACGCATCCGCACGTTGCTGATCTCGGGCGAGCTCGCCCCCGGCCAGCGCCTCTCGGAAGCCGCCTTCAGCGATCGTTTCGAGGTCTCCCGCAACTCGCTGCGCGAAGCCTTCCGCCTGCTCACCAAGGACGGGCTGCTGCGCCACGAGGCCAATCGCGGCGTCTTCGTCGCCGTGCCCACCATGGCCTCGATCATCGACATCTACCGGGTGCGCCGCATGCTGGAATGCGGCGCGCTCCGCCAGGCCTGGCAGCAGCACCCCGCCATAAGGGTGATGCGCGAGGCGGTGGACACCGCGCGCCGGCAGCGCGAACAGGGCAACTGGCTCGCAGTCGGCAGCGCCAACATGATCTTCCACACCGCCATCATCGACCTTTCCGACAGCGTGCGGCTCAACGAATTCTACGAGCGGATCTCGGCGGAACTGCGCCTCTGCTTCGGGCTGCTGAACGATCCGGAGCACCTGCACGCGCCCTTCGTCGACATGAACGACGCCATCGTCAGCCTGCTGGAACAGAACAAGCCCCACGAGGCGGCAGCGCAGATGGAGACCTATCTCAACCTCGCGGAGCGGACCATGCTGAAGGCATTGGAGCGGGCCTCCGAAATGGCCTGATCATCTAAGCCACGTCCGCATGGCGCAGCGCCGGCGCGGATGCTTCCGGGCGGAAGGGCACAGGGCGCGCAATGGCATAGCCTTGCGCATAGTCCACGCCGATTTTCTCAAGCGCCGCGAGAATCTCTTTGTTTTCAACGAATTCCGCAATCGTCCTGCGCCCGGCGAGATGCGAGATCTGGTTGATCATCTCGACCGTCGTCCAGTCCGCCTTGTCCGTCAGCATGTCGCGCACGAAACTTCCGTCGATCTTCACATAGTCGACCGGCAGACGCTTGAGGTAGGTCAGCGACGACATGCCGACACCGAAATCGTCGAGGGCGAAGCGGCAGCCCATGGCACGCATCGCATTCATGAAGGCTATGGCCTCGTCGAGATTCTCGATGGCGCTGGTTTCCGTGATCTCGAAGCAGAGCACATCGGCCGGCACGCGGCTGCGGCGCAGCGCCTCGCGCAGGAACGGCATGAAGGTGTCGTCCTTCAGCGTCAAGCCGCTGAGATTGATCGAATAGGTGCCGGCGGCAGCGCCGTGCCGGCCGATGGCATCGAGCGAATGGCGCACGACCCACCGGTCGATGGCGGGCATGAGGCCGAAGCGCTCAGCCGCAGGGATGAAGGCGCCGGGGGCAAGCAGCTTGCCGTCTTCCTCGAGCCGCAGCAGGATCTCGCAATGCTCCTGCGCCTCGCCGTTTCCGCCGACGGCGGCAATCGATTGCGAAAAGAGCTGGAAACGGTCGTCCTCCAGCGCGCGGTGCAGGCGCTGCACCCAATTGAGGTTGACGGTGAACTGGGTCTGCGCCGCATCGTTCGTCTCGTAGACGTGCACGCGGTTTCGCCCTTTCTCCTTGGCCATGTAGCAGGCGATGTCGGCAGCGCGCAGCGCTTCCTGCAACGTGTAGCTCGTACCCCCGAGATGCACCATGCCGATGCTGGCGCTGATGGAATAACGGTGCCCGTTCCAGACGAAATCGATCGCCTCGGTAATCTCGCGCAGGCGAAGCGCGATACGCAGCGCATCCTCCGGCGAGCATTTCGGCAGCACGATGCCGAACTCGTCACCGCCGAGGCGGGCGAGGAGGTCCGTGCCGCGGATCGCATTGCCGAGGTCGCGCGACACGCGCCGTAGGAGTTCGTCACCCGCCGCATGGCCGCCATTGTCGTTCACCGCCTTGAACTGGTCGAGGTCGATGAACATCAGGGCATGACCCGCCTCGGCGCCATCGAGCGCGCGGGCCAGTCTCTCCTCGAAAAGCCGCCGGTTGGGCAGGCCCGTGAGATCGTCGTGATTGGCGCTGAAGGAAAGCTGCGCCTCGATCCGGCGCCGATGCGTGAGGAATGTGTTGAGCCGCCAGACGGTCAGCACGACGAACAACAGCGCCATCGCCACGTTGCTGATGAAAAGCACGCTCTGGACCTGGCGCGTGCCTTCGCCGAGGCGGTCGGAGAAGCGCTTGGTAAGCGGCGTCACGAGCGCATTGATCTCGTCGAGCTGGCGCGTGATGTCGCGCCGATCGCTCTCGCTGATATGGCGGGATGTGTCGATCGCCTCGCCGATCGGCAGCAATTGCATGAGGACGCCTTCCGCCGTGCGCCAGTCGCGGATGCACGCTTCCATCACCGGCAGCCAGCGGAAGTAGCGGAACAGCCAAATGACGTTCGGAATGTCGTCCGGGTGATTGCCGCCCTTCAGGAAACCGTCGAAGGCGGCGTCGATATCCGGCGGGTTCGCTTCGAGCGCCAGCCGCGCCTCGCGGTCGCCCAGCGGCACCGCCATCGCCCGATGATAGCGGTCGACGAAGGAGCGATTGCCGGATTCGGCGTAGCGGTTGAGATAGTAGAGGGCATCGTGCTGGCCCTTCGACCACAGGCTTTCGCCAGTCACGAAGGCACGCAGGGAAGACGTGACCTGGAGGCTGAAGGTGGCGAACGCCGTCTGGAGGATGACGATCAGGACGAACGGCCAGGCAACCGTGATCAGGCGCAGCGTCGTCTTCGGAGATTGCTTCATCGTGGGCACCGGCGCGGCGCAAAGCAGGTTCCGCCGTACCGTCCGTTTGCGCTTGCTGTTGTCCCGTCCAAAGGCCGCACCCGTGTCATCCGTCTTGCTGTCGACGAGGGTGGCGGCGCCACCATCGTTCAGTACAGGCGAGTGGAGCACAAGAGAGTAATGAAAACCCTAATACAACCAGAAGATTACTTTCTATCTGTCCTGTTTTCGATCCGATCGGCGAAGCGCTAGGCGCGTCCCAGAATAGCTTCGGCGGCTTTTTCCGCGATCATAATCACCGGCGAGTTGGTGTTACCGGAGACGATGGTCGGCATGATCGAGGCGTCGACCACGCGAAGTCTGTCGAGACCGTGCACGCGCAGCCTCGCATCTACGACGGCCAATGGGTCGCTGCCCATCTTGCAGGTGCCGACCGGGTGGAAGATGGTCGTTGCGATATCGCCGGCACGGCGGATCAGCTCCTCATCGCTGGCATAGTCCGTTCCCGGCAGGACTTCCTGCGGGCGGAAGCACGAGATCGCCTTCGTCTGCATGAGGCTGCGGGCATGGCGGATGGATTTTGCCGCAAGCAGCCTGTCGCCCACTGTCGAAAGGTAGTTCGGCCGGATTTCAGGCGGCAGGGCCGCATCGCGCGCCGTCATATGAACCGTGCCGCGGCTTTCCGGCCGAAGGTTGCAGACGGAGACTGTGACCGCCGGATAGCGGTGCAGCGGCTCGCCGAGCCGGTCCGTGCTGAGCGGCTGGACATGGTATTCCAGATCGGCCGTCGCGACGGCCGGGTCGCTTTTCGCGAAGATGCCGAGCTGGCTCGGCGCCATGGAGAGAGGGCCGGAGCGGTTGAACGCATATTGCAGGCCCATGCCGGCGCGGCTGAGAAGATTGTGGTAGAGCTGGTTCAGCGTGCGCGCGCCTTCGATCCGGAAGACGGTGCGGATCTGCAGGTGATCCTGAAGGTTCTCTCCGACGCCGGGGAGCGCATGATGAACCGGAATACCGAGGGCGGGCAGCAGGTCCGGCCGGCCGACGCCCGACAGTTCCAGTATCTTCGGCGAGTTGATCGCCCCGGCCGACAGCACGACTTCCCGGGATGCGCGAGCACGGCAGACGCGGCCGTTCAGGCGGAAACGCACGCCGGTCACGGCCTTGCCGTCGAATTCCAGCCGTTCGGTCTCGGCACCGGTCAGCACGCGCAGGTTCTTCCGCTTCATGGCGGGACGCAGGAACGCCTTCGTCGTGTTCCAGCGCAGGCCCCCGCGCTGGTTGACCTCGAAATAGCCCGAGCCCTCGTTGTCCCCGTCGTTGAAGTCGTCGGTCTTCGGAACGCCAAGCTCCTCCGCCGCATCGCGGAAGGCGTCGAGGATCGGCCAGGAGAGGCGCTGGCGCTCCACGCGCCATTCGCCGCCCGCGCCGTGCATGGCGGACCGGCCGCGATAGTTGTCTTCCGATTTCAGGAAATAGGGCAGCACGTCGTCCCAGCCCCAGCCGGCATTGCCTGCCTGCCGCCAGCCGTCATAGTCGGCCGCCTGGCCGCGCATGTAGATCATGCCGTTGATCGAGGAGCAGCCGCCGAGCAGCTTTCCCCGGGGATAGTTGAGCGCGCGGCCGTTGAGGCCGGCTTCCGCCGCCGTCTTCATCATCCAGTCGGTGCGTGGATTGCCCATGCAGTAGAGATAGCCGATCGGCACATGGACCCAGTGATAGCGGTCCGAGCCGCCCGCTTCGATGAGAAGCACCCGGCTCCTCGGATCGGCCGACAGCCGGTTGGCCAGGACGCAGCCGGCCGAGCCGGCACCGACGACGATGAAATCGTAGGTGCCCTCGTCCACCGGCGTCTCGTTGACATGCATGTTCACGCCGCAACTCCCGTTGCCATGGTTTGCGATGCCGACAGCCGCCGCCAGAGCGGCGCCATGGCCTCGGCAATGTCGTTGTAGAGGGCGTAGCGCCGGTCGTAATGGGCGGCAAGCGCGCCGTTCGGCTTGTAGTGCCGCTCGACCTGCACCATGGCATCGGCCCCTTGCGTGAAATCGGCAAAGAGGCCCACGCCGGTTCCCGCCGCGATGGCCGCGCCGAGCGCGCCGGTTTCCCGCGAGGCGGCGACGGAGACGGGAACGCCCAGCACATCGGCGAAGATCTGCGGCCAGAGCCTGCTGCGCGAGCCGCCGCCGGAAAGGACCGCCTCCTCGAACGTCGCGCCGGCCTTGCGGATCGTCTCGACATGCTGGCGGTGGCCGAACGCGACGCCCTCGAGTAGGGCACGGACCAGATGGCCTCTGGTGTGCCAGCCAGCGATGCCGTAGAAGCCGGCCCGAGCGTGGCCGTCCTGCTGCGCGCCGTAGAGATAGGGATGGTAGAGCGGGTCGTCCGCCGCGGGCTCGATGGCCGCCGCCAGCGCGCAGCACGCGTCGAACGGCGAGATATCGCCCTGATGATCGCCCTCGAAGAACTCCCGCACCAGCCATTCGAGATTGGCCGCGGAGGTGGCGCTGTTTTCCATCGCCATGTAGCGGCTGCGGTCGAAAGTAGAGGACATGAAGACCGGGCCGTCAAGGGTGGGGCCGTCCATGATGACTTGGTTGATGCTCCAGGTGCCCGCGATGATCGAAGCGCTGCCCGTGCGCGAGACGCCCGAGCCGAGCGCCGAGGCGACGACGTCGAACAGCCCGCCGACGACGGGCGTCCCGGCGGCAAGCCCGGTTTCCCGCGCCACCTCCTGCGTCACCCGCCCGGCGATGTCGGCGCTTTCGATGAGCGTCGGCAGGAGGTCCATGCAGTCGCCAAGGCCATAGGCCTCCATCAGCTGTCCGTCGTAGCGGCGCCCGGCAAGATCGATGAGGCCTGCGCCCGACATGTCCGACACCTCGCTGACGCGCTCACCGGTCAGCCGGTTCACGACGAAGTCCTTGGAGAAGAACACCGTGCCGATCCGCTTGAACACCTCCGGCCGGTGGCGCTTCAACCAGGCAAGCAGGGTCGGCGTCTGGGACGGCCAGGGACGCTGGCGGGCGATGGGATACGTCCGCTCGCCGACGCCGGCCGACGCCCATTCCTCGACGAGGCCCGTCGCCCGCGTGTCGAGCGACTGGATGCCGATGAGCGGTTCGCCATCCCGATCGAGCGCATAGAGCCCGTTGCCGTGCCCGGCGCAGCCGATGGCGGCGATGTCGCCGGCCGCGATCCCCGCCTTGTCGAGGCAGGTGCGGATGACGCGCCGGGCATTGGCCCAGAGTTCATTCAGGTCGCGCTCGACATAGCCGGGGCACGGCATGCGGCTGTGCCCCTCCTCCCCCGCATAGGCCACCTCGCGGCCCGCGCAGTCGAAGATCACCGCCTTGATGACGGTGTTGCCGGCGTCGAGCCCCAACAGATACTTTCCCATTCTGAACCCCTCCCAAGGTTCGGCCCGACATCAGCCCTGCTGATAGACCGCGAAGGCCTCTTCGCCGCCCGCATCCTTGTGGATGATCGCCATCAGCCCGCGCACGACGGCGCCCGGATTGGCATGCTGGTAGATGTTGCGCCCGTAGACCATGCCCATTGCGCCCTGCCGCATCAAGGCGGCGGATTTGTCGAAGACGGCGCGAAGGTCCTCCTTGCCGCCGCCCCGCACGAGGATCGGGCAGCGCGCCGCCTCGACGACGCGGTGGAAATCTTCCGCATTGGTCGTCGGATCGGCCTTGACGATGTCGGCGCCCATTTCGCGGGCGAGCCGCGTCAGGGTGACGATCTTGTCGGCATCGCCATCCACCATGTAGCCGCCGCGCTCCGTGACGGGCTGCATGCGGCTCGATCATCAGCGGCATGCCGTATTTCTCGCAATCGGCCCTGACGCGCGCGATGTTCTGCACGCATTGGCGGAAGAGATCGGGCTCGTCCGGCAGCATGAAGAGATTGACCACCACGCAGGCCGCATCCATCTGCAAGGCGCCGACCAGCGGCTCGGCCTCGTTCTGCAGCACGGCCCACATGTCGCGATGGCGGATGCGGTTGTAGGGATTGCCCATGTCGATGCGCATGACGAGCGCCGGCTTGTCCTTGCCGGGGATATCCTGCAGGAGGTCGGCCTGGCCGTAGTTCATCTGGATCGCATCGGGCCTCGCATCGACCAGCGCCCTCACGACGGCGGGCATGTCCTCCAGCCCGTCGAGGAAGGACGGCTCGTTGCACACGCCGTGATCGATCGCGACGTCCAGGCAACGGCCGTTGCCGAACAGCCGGTTCATCCGGACCTTGCGGTTGTCTCGCATAGTTCACTCCTTTGTTCGTTCCTTGCGGAAAGGGTTTCCTGCGAAACGCCGTGGCGTTCATGCAGGAGGGTCAGAAAACGGGTGCGCTCCTCGGCCCGGCGCGAGGTGCCCCAAGCCTTTTCGGCGGCAAGCAGGTCGAGGACGGCCTCGGCCATGGCGAGGGAAAGGTCGCCGGCGATGGCGAGCGTCGTGCGGCGCAGCAGCAGGTCATCCAGATGCTCCACCGCCTCCGTGCGCAGGAGATACAGGATTTCCCGCGCACTGTAGCCGGCATGGGGCAGGGACTGCTCCGCGCCGGCCGCGATGAAGCGGGCGACTTCCTCGGCATCCGTACCGTAGCGTTCGAAAAGCGCCGCCAATCTTGCGCAGGTGAGACCGGTCGATGCGGCCAGCGCGGCAACCCAGCCGTCGCGGTCTGCCGGGAAGGCCCGGCCGCCCCCGAACGGACGGTCCGCCGTATCCACCCGGCGCGACAGCCCGAGGCGCTCCAGCGTCATGTCGGCGGCCAGTTCGCCGAACGAGCGGAAGGTCGTCCATTTGCCGCCGATCATGCAGAGCACCGGCGGCCCGCCGTCCTGCCCTTCGAGCATGGTGCAGAAATGATCGCGCGGGATGCGGCCCGTGAAGCTGTCCTTGCTCGCTGGAAGCGGGCGCACGCCGGCGAACTGGAAGATCACCTCCTCCGGACGAACGTGTACGCCCGGCAGCACGAAGGCGAGCGATTGCAGGATGTAGTCACGCTCCTCCGCCTCGCAGCGCACCGTGCCGGGATCGTCGACACGGATATCCGTCGAGCCGACCAGCACCTTGCCGAGATAGGGAAACAGGATGCAGATGCGCCCGTCCTCGTTCTCGTAGTAGATCATGTGCCCGTCGAGCATGTCGCGCAGGACCGGATTGTCGACGATGAGGTGTGAGCCCTTCGTGCCGCCCATCAGCGGCGCCGGCAGAGCCTCCTGCGGGAACAGGAAGCCGTTCGCAATGTCGATCCAGCCGCCCGTTGCGTTGATCACCAGACGGGGCTGGATGGAAAGCACGTCCCCGGAAACGCCGTCCCGCAGCCGGAAGAGACCGGCACCGGCCTGTTCGACGGTCGCATAGTTCAAAGCCCGGGCATTCGGCCCCGCCGAGAGGCCATCGCGCAGGAGCTCGATGCCGATGCGTTCGGGATGGCTGACCCAGGCATCGAAATAGGTCGCGGAATTGCGGATCGCCGGATTGAGCGCCGGCCATTTGTCGAGTGTCGCCTTGCGGCCGCGGAACTGGTGCCTCGGCATCAGCGCACGCTTGCGCGTCAGGAAATCGTAGATGCCGAGGCCCGCCTTGATGGCGATGGCGCCGCGCCGGCTCGGGCGGCGGGTGAGGCCGAAGAACCGCACGATACCGTTGGCAAGGCCGGAGAAGGTGTCGAAGATCGGCACCGTGGTCGGCAGGGGCGCGACATAGTGGGGCGCGTTGCGAAGCAGCCGGTCGCGCTCGACGAGCGATTCTCTGACGAGGCTGAACTCGCCGTTTTCGAGGTAGCGCAATCCGCCGTGGACCATGCGCGAGAGGGCCGCGCTCGCGCCCGAGCAGTAGTCGTCCTTCTCGACCAGTAGCACGTTCACGCCCTGCAGCGCCAGCTCGCGGAAGACGCTGAGCCCGTTGATACCGCCGCCGAGGACGCACACGTCCACCTTCGGGCTCTGGCGGAGCCCGTCCACTATCTCGTTCCGGTTCATGATGACAGCCTGCTATCCGTCCATGTTGGCCAGTTTCGCCGCGATGGCGGTGTCTATCGAAGCAAGATCGTCCGCCCCGAGCCGGAGCGTGCCGGCCCGCGCATTGTCCAGCGCCTGCGCCGGGTTCCTCGCACCGCAAAGGGCAAAGGTCACGCCCGGCTGCGCCAGCGTCCAGGCGATGACGACCTGGGCGATGCTCGCGCCGTGCCGCTCCGTGACCGGCCGGATCGCCTCGGAAAAGTCCTTCGCCTTCTGCCGGTTGGCGACGGAAAAGCGCGGATTGTCCTTGCGCTGGTCGTCCCCCGCGAAGATGCGGTCCGGCCCGATCGTGCCGGAGAGCAGGCCGAGCGCCAGCGAGGAATAGCTGAGCGTCGACACGCCGTTTTGGACAGTGAGCGGCAGCAGGTCCGCCTCGATCTCGCGATCGATCATGCTGAACCGCTCCTGGATCACATCGAGCGACCCGGTTTGGATGTATTGCTCCAGTTCCGCCCGGTTGACGTTGCTGGCGCCGATAGCGCGGATCTTTCCGGCCCGCTTCAGTTCCTCCAGCGCAGCGACGCTCTCCTCGATGGGCGTCGTCGGATCCTGCCAATGGGTGATGTAGAGGTCGATATAGTCAGTGCCGAGCCGGCGCAGGCTTTCCTCGACCTCATGGACGATTGAATCCCGGCCGAGATAGCGGTGGACCGGCTTGCTGTCCTGATCGAAGAAATGATTGCCCTTCTGCGTGTGCCAGACGAGACCGCATTTGGTGGCGATCACCGCCTTGTCGCGACGGCCGGCCAGCGCCCTGCCGACGATCTCCTCCGACCGTCCTAGACCATAGGCAGGGGCCGTGTCGATAAGCGTCACGCCGGCCTCCAGCGAGGCCTGGATGGCGGCGATCGATTCCGCCTCGTCCGTGCCGCCCCACATCCAGCCGCCGATCGCCCAGGTGCCGAGGCCGACGGCCGAGGCCCTGACGCCGGAGCGCCCGATTTGACGGATCAACTGTTCGCCGCTCATGCGGAAAGTCCTTCTTGCGATGCCAGTTCAAGGATGCGCGCGCCGGTCGCCTCGTCGGTGACGAGCGTATCAAGATGGTTGCCGCGCAGGACGGAGAGGATGGAACCGGCCTTGTTGAGGCCGCTCGCGACACCGATCTTCGTCGGGATCGACGCGAATTCCTCCAGCGTCAGCGACACCAGCGCGCGGTTGAGGCTGTAGTCGCAGACCCTTCCCTCGCCGTCGAGGAGGTGGGCCAGCAGTTCCGCGCTCGCGCCGGAATGCTCGATGGCCGACCGGTCGGTGCTGGACGACGGGTGCAGGTCGTAATAGGTCGAGTCCGAACTCAGGATCGAGCCGATGCCGACGACGGCTACCTTGGCCTCCCGCGCCCGCTGGAAGACTTCCGAAACGGAGCGCATGTTCATCAGCATCGCCCGCTGCCCGGCATCGTCGGCAAAGAGCGGCGCGTGGATCTGCCAGGAGCGGCCGCCGAGCCGCTCGGCCATCAGCGTCGAGACATGGTTGACGTCCGTATAGTGCTTGCCCTGCACGCAGCCCGTTCCGGGGATGACCTCGACGTCGAAGCGGCGCGGCGCCTGGAGGCCGGCGACGACGGCGCCAACACCCTTGCCGCCGGTGATGCAGATCGTGTCGCCGTCGGCGATCTCCTCCAGCAGCAGGCGCGCGGCCGCCTCCCCCACCGCCAGAAGCGCGGTCTGCGGATTGTCGGATACGGTCGGCACCACCACGGCGCGGCTGATGCCGCCGAGCGCCAGAAGCCGTTCCTCCATATCCACCAGCGGCTCGACCGGCGACTTGATCTTGATCTCGACGAGGCCGAGCTGGCGGCCGCGCTTGATGAGGCGGTTGACGGTGGCGTGCGAGAGGCCGAGCTGGTCGGCGATCTGTGCCTGCGTCAGCCCTTCCAGGAAATGCAGGACGAGCGCCTGATGCATCTGGCGGGCGATGACGATTTCTTCGCGCGGCGCGCTCGTCCTGGGTTTCAACTTGGCGATCGGCATGTCAGGCGGCCTTCCGCTTGTGCAGGAAATGGTCGATGGAAACGGCGGCGAGCAGAATGCAACCCTTGATCATGTCCTGCCAATAGACGGAGACGTTGAGCAGGATCAGCGACGAGGTGACGAGCGAGAGCAGCGCGATGCCGAGGATGGCGCCGAGGATCGTTCCCGACCCGCCGTTCAGCGAAGCCCCGCCGATCACTGCCGCGGCGATGATGTTGAGCTCCATGCCGACGCCGAAGGTGGGCGTGGCCGCGCCGAAGCGGGACATGTAGATGACGCCGGCGACACCGGCGAGCGTCGAGCACAGCACCGTCACCCAGAATTTCACCTGGTTGGTCTTGATGCCGGAATAGAGCGCGGCCTTCTCGTTGCTGCCGGTGTAGAAGACCTTGCGGAAGGCGGTCGCCCGGCGCAGCAGGAAATCGAACAGGACGACGACCGCGACGAAGATCAGGATGACATAGGGCACACCGTAGAAGGTGCCCTGCCCCACCGCCTTGAAGCCGGCCGGCAGCGTGAAGAGCGACAACGGCGTGCCTTTGGTGATGATGAGGCAGAGGCCGCGCACGATCACCATGGCCGCGAGCGACGTGATGAAGTGGTTGAGCCCGACGACCGTCACGAAGAAGCCCATGATGCCGCCGATGGCGGCGCTGGCGGCAATGCCGATCAGCGAGGCCGTCCAGGGATCGAGTCCGGCCAGGAAGAGCGAGCCGGAGAGCACCATGGCAAAGCAGACGACGGAGCCGACTGCAAGGTCGATGCCGCCGACGATGAGCAGGATCGTCATGCCGACGACGACGATGCCCTCCACCGAAAAGCTCATCAGCATGGCGCGGAAATTGCCGAGCGTCAGGAAGTGCGGCGAGGCAAAGCTCATGACGATGCCGAGCGCCAGGATGATCGCGATCAATCCGGCTTCGCGCATCGTGGCGATGCGCTTGAAGGATGGTGTTCCCGGCGCGCCTGCCGCCATCGTGTCGATTGCCATGTCCCTCTCTCCCACTTTCTCTTCACGCGGCATGGTTCGCCGCCCTTGCCGTGCCCATGCCCGAGGCAAGACGGATCACGGCCTCTTCCGACATTTCATCCGCGGCGAGTTCCCCCGCGATGCGCCCTTCCCGGACGACCAGCACCGGTCGGCAAGACCGAGCAGTTCCGGCATTTCCGAGGATATGACGACGATGCCGATGCCCGAGCGCGCAAGCTCGCGCAGCAGGCGGTGGATTTCCGTCTTCGCCCCGACATCGATGCCGCGCGTCGGCTCGTCCATCAGGATGACCTTCGGCTTCACGGCAAGCTGCTTGGCGATCGCCACCTTCTGCTGGTTGCCGCCGGAAAGCGACTTGACGGGTGCCTCTATGCCGCCCATGCGCACGCCGAGCCGGCGGGCGAAGTCCTCGGCAAGCGCCGCCTCCGCGCGGCCGTTCAAAAGACCGGCGGAATTGGTCAGCGCCTTCAGGTCCAGCACGGAGATATTCTGCGCGATGGACATATCGAGGAAGACGCCCGAGCCCTTGCGGTCCTCGGAGAGATAGACGATGCCCGCCTTCACCGCGTCGGCATAGGAATTGATCTTCTGCGTCCTGCCATGCAGCCGCACCGTGCCCGCCACGCGCGGCCTCAGCCCGCAGATACCCTCGGCGATCTCCGTGCGGCCGGAGCCAATGAGGCCGCCGATGCCGAGGATTTCACCCTTTCGTAAGTCGAAGCTGACGTTCTGGAAGCGCTCGCCGTCGCCGATGCCGTCGATCTCAAAAATGGTTTCGCCGGACGCCTCGTCCGCCCCGAGCTTGTCGGGATAGAGCTGGGTGATCTCGCGGCCCACCATGCGGCGCACCACATCGTCCGCCGTCACGTCGGCGATGCGGTCGGTGCAGACATAGCGGCCGTCGCGGAACACGGTGACCCGGTCGCAGAGCGAAAAAATCTCCGCCATGCGGTGGCTGATATAGATGATCGACATGCCGTTCGCCTTGAGGTCGCGGATGATCGCGAAGAGCTGCTGCGCCTCGGTTTCGGTCAGTGCGGCGGTCGGCTCGTCGAGGATCAGCACGCGGCAGTCGAGCGTCAGCGCCTTGGCGATCTCGACGAGCTGCTGGCTGGAAATCGGCAGGTCCGCGACCTTGCGGCGGACATCGATGGCGGCCAGGCGGTTCATCACCGCCTGCGCATCGCGCTCCAGCGCGCGGTAGTTCATGAAGGGCGAGCGGCGGCGGTTGGTCGCCGCCATGAACATGTTTTCGGCAACCGTCGCATCGGGGCAGAGCGCGATCTCCTGATGCACCAGACCGATGCCGAGCGACTGCGCAACGGCGGGAGAGGAAACGCGCACGGCCTTGCCGTCGACGCGGATTTCGCCCTCGGTCGGCTGGAGCACGCCGGCGATGATGTTCATGAGCGTCGACTTGCCGGCGCCGTTCTCGCCGCAGAGCGCATGGACCTCGCCGCGTTCGAGCGTGAAGTCGACGTCCGTCAGCGCCTTCACCGCCCCGAAATGCTTGGTCACGCCATGAATGGTGAGCACCGGCTCCGCCATCGTCATCCTCCCTCTCCCTCTCCCCTCAAGACCATCCGCGCCAGCATGGCGCGGATGGCGATCGCTTGGGAGCTTACTCCTCGATACCCTTGGTGCCGCGACGCTTCAGGTACTTGTCCCAGTAGAAGTCGTCGGCATTTTCCGCCGTCACGATGGACAGGCCATTGTCGACGACCGGAATGCTCATCGGGTTGAAGCCCGAACGTTTTGCGTCGTTCATCGGGTCGATCAGCTCGGGGTGCTTGGCGAGCCACAGCAGCATGAAGCCCATATAGCCCTGCATGCCCTGGTTCGGGTTGATCGAGCCGAAGACCTCGCCGGCCTTGATCATGTCGAGGATGTTGGCGTTGACGTCCGCGCACATGACGAGGACCTTGCCGCCGCTTTCCTTGTTGGCCTGCGCCGCGCCGATCGCCGAGTTCGCCTCCGGCATGAAGACCGCACCAAGGTTCGGATTGGCCTGGATGAGGCTCGAAAGCCCCTGATAGGCCTTGGTCGGATCCTGGTTGGAGGCGGCGCGGCCGACGAGCTTCATGTCCGGCCACTTCTCTTCCATGCGGGCGATGAAGGCGGCGATGCGCTTGTCGTGGTTGTCCTGGCCCGGATTTTCGAGGACCGCATATTCGCCCTTGCCGCCCATCTTCTCGGCAATGGCGTCGGCCGCATAGGTGCCTTCGCGGGTGTTGTCCGAGGTGATGAAGGAGACGCGCTTGGAGAGCGGCGAGTCGGCGGCGAAGGTGACGACCGCCGTGCCCTGGTCGATGGCGCGGTTGATCGGCTCGATGAACGGGTCGGAGTTCATCGGATGGACGAGGATGCCGGCCGGGTTCTGGGCGAGCGCCTGGTCGAAGGTGGCGATCTGCTTGTTGACGTCATATTCCGGCGTGCCGGTATATTCGGTCTCGCAGCCGAGCTGCTGGCCGGCCTGCTTGAACATCTCATAGACCGGGAACCAGTATTCGACGCCCGAGACCATGACGTTCATGACGTATTTTTCGCCCGGCTTGCAGCGGAACGGGTTCTCCGTCTCGGCGGCCGCGGAACCGGCAAAAAGCGTTGCTGCGAGGACCGCCATCGCGGTCGTGCTGAGAAAAGTGCGCAAAAGTCCTCCTCGAGGCCGAAGCCCCTCCCAAAAAGCCCGAGGGCGCCGGAACGACGCCGCTGATCGCGTTGAAGACCGGATTTCCTCCTCGAAGTCCGGTATGGGCAGCTAACTGCAAAGCGCATTGCGTGTCAATATAATTCACGCATTGAAATTTATTTCATGCTATCTGGCTGAAATCAAGGCCAGCGACTGAAATATCTTTCACGTCTATCCCTTCACCCGCAGCCCGGATGGATCGTAAGGCGGTTCGAGGTGGATTTTTGCCGGCGTGCGTTCCATGGCGACGACGAGCTCATAGTCGCCATCCGCAAGGAACCTGTCGTCCACGCCCTCGCCACGGCGCACATAGCCGTAGCCAATGTTCTTGCCGAGCGTGTAGCCATAACCGCCGCTCGTCAGATAACCGACCGGCTCGCCGTTCCGCAGGATCGTTTCGCGCCCGACGAGCACAACACCGGGATCGTCGACCGTGAAGCCGGCAAAGGCCTTCCTGCGCGGCTCGCCCTTCGCCGCTTGCAGCGCCCCGCGGCCGAGGAAATCGACGGTCTTGCCCAGCTTCACCGCCCAGCCGAGGCCGGCCTCGAAAGGCGTGTCGTTCGGCGTAATGTCGGAGCCCCAGGCGCGATAGCCCTTTTCGAGGCGCAGCGATTCCAGGGCACGGTAGCCGACAGGGCGGATGCCGAAGGGTTTTCCTGCCGCCATCAGCGCATCGAAGACGGTTCCGATGGCGCCGATCGGCACGTGCAGCTCCCAACCGAGTTCCCCGACATAGGTAACGCGCAGCGCCCGGACGGCATGGCCGGCGATGCCGATCTCGCGCACATGGCCGAAGGGGAAACCGGCATTGGAGACATCCGCCTCCGTGACGGCCGAGAGCACGTCGCGCGCCTTCGGCCCCATCAGGGAGAGCGTGCCGAAATCCTCCGTCACGTCGCGCAGCGTAACGTCGAGACCCGCCGGAACATGATCGGCGATCCAGCCGAGATCGTGGGTGCGGAAACCGGTACCGGTTACGATGTAGAATGTCTCATCCGTGAGCCGCGCCACCGTCAGGTCCGCCTCGATGCCGCCGCGGCTGTTGAGGAGCTGGGTATAGGTGAGCCGCCCAGCCGGTTTGCTCACGTCGTTGGCGCAGATCCAGTCGAGCGCCTTCTGCGCGTCCCGTCCCGTCATCTCGTATTTGGCGAAGGAGGACTGGTCGAAGATGCCGACGGCCTCGCGCACATGGCGGTGTTCGTCCCCGACGGCGGCGAACCAGTTCTGCCGCCCCATCGAATAGACGTCCTTCGGCGCGACCCCCTCCGGGGCGAACCAGTTCGGCCGCTCCCAGCCGAGCTTCGAGCCGAAGACCGCACCATGCGCCTTCAGGCGCTCATAGAGCGGCGAGACCACGCGCGGACGGCCGCTTTCGTATTCCTCGTGCGGGAAGGCGATCGTGTAGTGCTTGCCGTAGGCCTCCAGCGTGCGGTCGAGCACCCATTGGCGGTCGCGGTGCATGCCGGCGAAGCGGCGGATATCGACCACCCAGAGATCGAGCGGCGCCTCGCCGTCGACGACCCATTGCGCCAGAACCCAGCCCGCCCCTCCCCCGGAGGCGATGCCGAAGGCATTGAAACCGGCGCCGACGAACATGTTCGCGCATTCCGGCGCGACGCCGAGGATGAAGTTACCATCAGGCGTAAAACTCTCCGGCCCGTTGATCATCTGCTTGACGCCGACCTTTTCCAGGGCCGGCACGCGGGCGATCGCTTCGGCCATATGCTGCTCGAAATGGTCGAAATCGTCATCGAAGAGCCGGTAGGCCCAGTCGTCGGGCACGTCACCGGTCGTCCAGGGCTGCGGGTTCGGCTCGTAGCCCCCCATCACCAGCCCACCGACCTCCTCCTTGAAATAGGTGCGCCGATCAGGATCGCGAATGGTCGGCGCATCGGTTGACAGACCCGGCACCCTCTCCGTGATGATATATTGATGCTTGACCGGCTGGAGCGGCACGTTGATGCCCGCCATCGCCCCCACCTGCCGGGCCCATTGGCCGGCGCAGTTGACGACTTTTTCGCACGCGATATCGCCAAGCGTGGTGCGCACGCGCACGATACGATCGCCGTCCATGTCGAAACCCGTCACGCGCACGTTCTCGACGATCTTCGCGCCGTGCATGCGCGCGCCCCGGGCGAGCGACTGGGTGATGTCGGAAGGGCTTGCCTGCCCGTCCGTCGGCAGCCAGCTTGCCCCGACGAGGTCGCCGAC
The DNA here is from genome assembly GCF_030733845.1 of Shinella zoogloeoides. NCBI lineage: Bacteria > Pseudomonadati > Pseudomonadota > Alphaproteobacteria > Hyphomicrobiales > Rhizobiaceae > Shinella > Shinella zoogloeoides. Next base: position 273,226 of record NZ_CP132312.1, on the reverse strand, counting down.
CTCCATCAGCGGCCACATCGCCTTCACCTCTTCCGGCGTCAGCAGGTGCATGTCCATGCCGAAGCTCTTTGCCGTGGTGGCGAGACGGCGGAACTCGGTCCAGCGGTCCTGATTGGTGGCAAGGCGCAGGCACCCCGTCATCTTCCAGCCGGTCGCAAGCCCGGTCTCGGCTTCCAGTCCCTTGTAGAGATCGACGGAATATTTCAGCACGCGGGTGATCGACGCCGAGGAGCGCAGCTGCCCGACAAGGCCCGCCGCATGCCAGGTCGAGCCCGATGTCAGCGTGCCCTGCTCCAGCAGCAGGACGTCCGCCTTGTGGTCGCGCGCAAGGTGGTAGGCTGTCGAGCAGCCGATGATGCCCCCGCCAATAACGACGATTTCGGCATGCGATGGCAGGGTCATTTCGCAGGTTTCCCGTATGTGGTTCTGTAATGGTCGAGTGCCTTGTCGAGGCGCTCGAGGTTCTCCGCCGTATAGCCGACATAGTCGATGCCCGGCGCCGCGAGGTGCAGTTCGGAAACCATGCTCCACATCGCTTCGCGCAGCAGCGAAGCGCATTGCATGGCGGCATGCGAGCGACGGATTGCAGGGCTTGGCGCACCGCCGAAATAGGCGTCGAGGAAATCCTCCGCCTCCTCAGGGGAAAGCCCGGCATTGGACGTGGCGCCGGCAAGATCGAACATGGCGGTGGAGAAGCCGGCATATTCGAAATCGATCAGCCAGAGCCGCTCGCCGTCATCGAGAAGGTTTGCCGGCAGGAGGTCGTTATGGCCGAAGACGATCGGCAGCGGCATCTGCGCCGCCTCCAGTTCCTCGGCCAGCGCCAGGTAATCCGGCAGGCACGGCACCATGCGGCTGCCGCCGGCCGTCAGCGTGCGGGCATAGTCCCGCACCACATGGAACGGCCAGAAGAGGAATGCGGCGCCGCTCACCGCCGCCGGCATCTGCCTGTGAAACCGGCGCAGCAGGTCCGCCACGCGGCGGCGCTCCGCCGCGACGTCCTGCGCGGCAAAGGTCTTTGCCCCGAGGAAGGCGGAAACCATGACGCCGGGCTCGGCATAACGCACCTCGGGTCCGAAACCCGCTGCATGCGCCGCCCGCGCGGTCATCAGCTCGCGTTCGCGAAAGACATGATGGAAAGGATAGTCCTGGCCGAAACGCACGACATGGCGCCCTGCCCCGTCGTCGACGCGGTAGCTCTCGTTGCTGATGCCGCCCTTCAGCGGCGCGATATCGATACGGCCGCGCCAGCAGGGCAAGGCCCGGATGCGGTCTTCGACGGCGCGGCTGAGCTCGACATGCCCCTCCATAGACTTCCTCCCATGGCAGCAGGCGACCGCCACCCAATGCCGTTCCCGATTTGTTTTCTACAGGCTGCGGCGGGGGCAATGTCATTCCGGATGAGCGCCGCTGTCAATTGCAAGATGTGGCTTTTTATGACTTTGCGCCCGTTTTTGCGGCTTTCTTGCCAGACGACCCATGACGGATTATGAAACAGGAAGACCTTGCGGATTCGACCGACATGAACCATTCCAAGCGCCATAGCGACATCCTCCGGCTTCTCCAGCAGGAAGGCACGGTGAGCATCGCCGACCTAGCCCACAAGCTCGACGTTTCCTTGGAAACCGTGCGACGGGACATCAAGCCGCTGACCACCAACGGGAGCGTGGTGAAGATGCACGGCGCCGTGGCCCTGCCCTCCGTCGTCGGCGAAGCGCCGTTCGAAAAGCGCATGCGCGAGAACAGCGAGGCGAAGAAAGCGATCGCCGTCGCCGTGGCAGCGACCATTCGCGACGGCGATTCCATCATGCTCGATACGGGCACGACGACCAGCTACCTCGCCCGCGAATTGCTCGGCCATCGGCAACTTACGGTTGTAACCAATTCCTCGGACATCGCCCGCACGCTTTCGACCGTCAACGGCAACCGCGTCTACATGGCGGGCGGAGAACTGCGCAGCGACAACGGCGCCGCGTTCGGCATCTCCGCCATCGAGTTCATCAGCCATTTCACCGTGGGCCACGCGGTGATCACGACCGGGGCTATCGATGCCGCGATCGGCATCATGGACTATGATCTGGAAGAGGCGGAATTCGCGCGCGCCGTGGTTTCCCGCGGCAAACGCGCCATCGTCGTGACAGACCACACCAAGTTCGGCCGGCAGGGCCTCGTGCGCGTCTGCGAGTTCAGCGCGCTTACCGAGCTTTTCACCGACAAGGCCCCGCCCCGCGACGTCTCCGCCGCGCTGAAGGCCGCCGGCGTGAACGTCACCCTCGCCCGCTAAGTTGCCCGCAGTAAACTGAAAAACCCGGCGAGGTCATCCCGCCAGGTTTTGAGTTCAAGCCGGTGAAGTGCCGACCCCGGCATTTCTACCAGGAAGTGCTTGCCTTGAGCATGAACGTCCGGCCCGCGCCATAGCCGCAGGAACCGGCGCCCTTGCAGCTTGCCACATATTCCTTGTCGAAAAGGTTGGAGGCATTCAGCGCGATTGCCCAATTGTCCTTCTCGAAGCGGATGGCCGCATCGACGAGCGTTGCCGAAGGCACTTCCAGCGTGTTCGCCTGGTCCGCCCAGGACTTGCCGATGTGGCGCACACCGGCCGCCACGCTCAGGCCCTCAAGCGCCCCGCCCTGGAAGGCGTAGTCGAGCCACAGCGATGCGGTCAGGTCTGGCACCTGGATCGGCGTGTTGCCGGCAGGCGTCGAATCGGTCTCGCTCAGAACCTCCATGTCGAGATAGGTCAGCGCGCCGATCACCTTCAGGGCGGGTGTCACGTTTGCCTGTACCGACGTTTCGAAGCCGCGCGAGCGAACCTTGCCGAGGGCAGCCTGGAAGAGCGGGTTCGACGGATCGGGCGCCGCCGCGTTCTGGCGGGTGATGTCGAAATAGGCCGCCGTGATGATCGCATCCATGAAGCCCGGCTGGTACTTCACCCCGGCCTCCCACTGCTCGCCCGTCTCGGACTTCAGCAGCTTGCCGTCCGCGCCCGTCGTGGTCGTCGGGTTGAAGGAGGTCGAATAGCTGACATAGGGCGTCAGGCCGTTCGCGAATTCATAGGCGAGCGCCGCCCGGCCGGTGAATTTCCCCTCGTCCCCTTCCACGGAGTTTGCCGCCGTGATGTGGTCCTCCAGGTCCGTCGATACGAAATCGTAGCGGCCGTTGAACGTCGCGATCCAGCCACCGCCGAACTTGATCTGGTCCTGCGCGTAAAGACCAAGCTGGCTCTTGCTCAGGTCCTGATCGAGATAGGTCCCCAATGCGCCGGGAATCGTACCGTATACAGGATTGAGCGGGTTGATGGATGCGGCCCCACCCGCGGCCTGCGTCTGGTCGATATTGTAGTTGCGATAGTCCAGCCCGAGCAGCAGATCGTGGTCGAGGGCACCCGTCGAGAACCCGCCTTCGAGCTGGTTATCGACAGCGAAAAGTCCGACGTCGGTGTCGTGCCCGAAGCGGAAGCGGTTGAGCATGCCGGCGGTGATGCCATTGCCGTAGAGGCCATCCTCCTCGAGCGAGACGCTGGCATAGCGCAGGTTCTGGCGCACCGTCCAATTGTTGTCGAAGGTGTGCTCGAATTCGTAGCCGATCATCGCCTGCTGACGATCATAAGTGTCGAAATCCGGCTCGCCGTAGAACAGGTCGCGCGGGATGCGTCCGACGCCGGGCGCGTCCACCACCGTGCCGACATAGGGCAGGAAACCGGTGCTGGTGTGGGTCAGGTCTATGTGCTGATAGGAGCTGAGGATGGTGAAGCTGGTCCCCTCGTCGGGCTTCCATGTTAGGCTGGGCGCGATCGTCCCGCGGAAGTCCTTCGCCTTGTCCGTCTCCCAGCCACCGCCGGAAATCTTCCCCGTCAGGCGGTAGTTCACGACGTCGTCGCTGCCGAGCCGATCGCCAAAGTCGAGCCCGAGATAGGCGTTGCCGAAGCTGTTGATGCCGGTCTCGACATAGCGTAGCGGCTCGTCCGTCGGGCGCTTGCTGATGTAGTTGACGAAGCCGCCCGGATTGGCGCCGCCGTAGAGCGCCGAGCTCGGGCCCTTGATGACCTCGATGCGCTCGAGGAAGAACGGATCGACGAGAAACGTGCCGAACCCGCTCTGGTGCAGCGAAAGCCCATCCAGGAACACGCCGGTCTGGTCCGCCTGGAAGCCACGGATGAACAGCCAGTCCGTATCCGAATCCGTGCCGTAGGTGGACGGATTGACGCCGGCGACGTAACGCAGCGCCTCGTCGATCTTCTGCGGGCTCTGGGCATCGATCTCTTCACGGCCGACGACGGTGACCGACTGCGGGATTTCCCTGAGCGTGGCGGCCGACTTGCTGCCGGTGCGCGTGGACTTTGCGACGAGGCCCTGTACCGGCTCGACACCGGTCGCAGCGGAAGCCGCGCCCCCCTGCTCCACGCGAATTTCCTCCAGGCGCGTGGCCTCGCCGGCGCTCTGCGCGACGGCCGCGAGCGGCGCCAGTAGGGCGATTGCGGCCGCGCCGCAGGCCAGCGCGCACCGCACCCGTTGTTCGTTCTTCGACTTCTGCATCATCCGGCAAACCCCACTCGCGCCCGGTCCCCGCACCGGACAGTCAATCACAATAAGATGAGTGATTAACTCAGTTTTAACAGCCGGGCTTGTCGCATTCCCCGAAAATTGAACGTTCTTGGGCAATTTTCCAAAAGACGAACATTCGCTCGTAGGACCTTCAAGCGGGCTGGGTCTTCTGCCAATGGGCGGGCGTCGTTCCGAAATTCTTGCGGAAGACGCGGGTGAAATGCGCCTGGTCGGCGAAACCGGCCTCCGCCGCGATCTCGGTGAGGGAATGTTCCCCCTTCAAGATCAACTGCTTGGCATGGCGCAGCCGCGCATTCATCTGCCATTGATGCGGCGCGACGCCCGTGGAAGCCTTGAAGGCATGGCTGAAATGCGATTGCGAAAGGCCAATGAGCGCAGCCAATTCCTCCAGCCGGATGTTGCGCAGGCAGTTTTCCTCGATGAAATCCGTCGCCCGGCGCAGTTGCCAGCCGGCAAGCCGGCTGCGCTTGCGGCTCGGCGCCTTGGCGAGCTTCATGACATCGATGATCAGCGCGAGCGCAAGACCATCGCCATAGAGATCGTGCAGCGGCTGGGGATTGGTGCATTCCGCGGCGATAAGCTGGGCAAGCGCGAGAAGGCGGTTATCCGAGAAGAAGAGCTGCGGCGTTGCAAGCCGCCCAGGATCGAGATCCTCCGCCAGCCGCCGGCTGATCGTCTGCGCGTCGAAATGCAGGTCGAGATGGCGCATGAACCGGTGGTCGGCAAGGTCCGCCCAAAGCTCGAAATTCGCCGGAATATAGGCGATCGGGCGGTGTCCCCAATCCTCCACGGTCTCCGAACCGCCGGGCGCCACGCGAATACGGGACTGCCCCGGCCCCCGCTTGTCGAGCAGCACGAAGAGGCGCGGATCCTGCCCGACATAGTAGCCGCCGGCATAGGGCGCGCATTCCACATCCCAGACATCGGCGACGATGCCGTTCCATTGCCGGCGATTGAGATCGCCGACGACGGAAAAGCCCTCGATCCTGTTCTGCATGCGCGGCTGGAACGTCATCTCGCCGACCGGATATACCTTCTAATTTTTGTCAAGTTTCCTAGCGCGGAATGCACAGCGATGCAATATCGCCGAAACGAAGAAGGGGCGGCTCGACGCCGCCCCTCCCCTTCCCCGCAGGTTTGCCCTGTCAGTCCTCTTCTTGGAATACTTCCTCGCGCTTCTTCTTGACCGAGGGCAGGAAGACAACGACCAGCACGGCGAGGGCGAGGGCGAGCAGCACGGCACTGATGGGCCGCGTGACGAAGGTCGTCGGATCGCCGCGCGACAGGATCATGGCGCGGCGCAGGTTCTCTTCCAGCAGCGGCCCGAGCACGAAGCCCAGCAGCAGCGGCGCCGGCTCGCAGCGCAGCTTCACCAGCAGGTAGCCGCCAAGGCCGAACAGCGCGACCGCGTAGAGGTCGTAGACGTTGGAATTCACGCTGTAGACGCCGATCGAGCAGAACGCCATGATGATCGGGAAGAGCACGTAGTAGGGCACCGTCAGCAGCTTCACCCACAGGCCAATTAGCGGGAGGTTCAGGACGACGAGCATCAGGTTGCCGATCCACATGGAGGCGATGATGCCCCAGAAAAGTGTCGGCTGCTCGGAAGCGACGTTCGGCCCCGGCACGATGCCCTGGATGATCATGGCTCCCACCATCAGCGCCATGACGGGGTTGGCGGGAATGCCGAGCGTCAACAGCGGTATGAACGAGGTCTGCGCCCCGGCATTGTTGGCCGATTCCGGGCCGGCGACGCCGGCAATGGCGCCGTGGCCGAACTCTTCCGGATGGTCGGAAATGCGCTTCTCGACCGTATAGGAGGCGAAGGCCGCCAGGATCGCCCCGCCGCCGGGCAGGATGCCGAGCGCCGAGCCGATGCCCGTGCCGCGCAGCACCGGGCCGATCATGCGCTTGAAGTCGTCCTTCGTCGGCCAGAGACCGGAAACCTTCGCCATCACGAGGCTGCGTGTCTTCTCGCCCTCGAGGTTGCGCAGGATTTCGGCGATGCCGAAGACACCGACCGCGACCGCGACGAAGTTGAGCCCGTCGGCATATTCCCGGATGCCGAGGGTAAAGCGCGGCGTGCCGGTATAGATATCCGTCCCCACCAGTCCGAGCAGCAGGCCGAGCGCCACCATGGCGAGCGCCTTGACGATCGAGCCGTGCGCCAGCGCGATCGACGAGACGAGACCGACCACCATCAGCGAGAAATACTCGGCAGCGCCGAATTCAAGGGCGACGACGGTCAACGGGATGGCGAAGATCGCCACGAGGAAGGTGGAGACCGTGCCGGCGAAGAACGAGCCGAGCGCGGCGATGGAAAGCGCTGCCCCCGCCCTGCCCTTGCGCGCCATCTGGTAGCCATCGATGGCCGTCACCGCGGACGAGGATTCGCCCGGCATGTTGATGAGGATGGCCGTGGTCGAGCCGCCATATTGCGCGCCGTAGTAGATGCCGGCGAGCATGATCAGCGACGAGACGGGCTCGAGCTGGAAGGTGATAGGCAGGAGCATGGCGATGGTCGCCGTTGCGCCGATCCCGGGCAGCACGCCGATCAGCGTGCCGAGCAGGACGCCGATGAGGCAGAAGGCGAGGTTCGCGGGCGAGGCGGCTGTCGAAAAGCCGAGAACGAGATTGCTGACAAGATCCACAAACGCCTCCTACAGCCGGGTCCAGGGACCGAACCGCTCGAACGGCAGGCCCAGCGCATAGCTGAACACCGCTGCCGAGAAGATCGTGATGGCGAGCGCAAGAACGAGCGCCATGCCGGGTTTCATGCGTGTCGAGGCGAAAGCGGCGATCAGCGCGGTGAAGAACAGCGACGGCACGAAGCCGAGGCCCCGGACCGTCAGGCCGAAAAAGACCGGGGCAGGGAGGATGAACAGCATGCCGCGCAAGGCGAGCGGCCCCATGGGCTCGCCCTTCACCCGGGTTGCCTGAACCAGCACAATGACGCCGAGGATCGTCAGGATCACGGCGAGGATCATCGGAAAGTAACCCGGCCCCATGCGGAACGCGGTGCCTAGCTCCAGGTTAAGGCATTGATAGACAAAGAAGCCACCGAGCGCGATGAAGGTCAGGCCGCATATCGCATTGGTGCTGTCGAATTGCACTTGTTTCATGGAATCCCCTTTTCCAGCGGCCGGGAAAGGCCGCGCCGGCGGCAGGTGTCGCGGCGGCGTCGACCGCCACCACGACCCTATCCGTGCGAATTTTAGTCGGCGTACTGGCCGGCGGCCTCGATGACGGGCTTCCAGCGGGCTATCTCGCTTTCGAGCTTCGCCTTGAGCGCGGCCGGCGTCGCATCGGCTTCGGAGGAGGGCGCCGTGCCGAGTTCGGCGAAGCGCGCGACGACGTTCTCGTCCTTCAACGCGAGTTGGAGCGACTTGGAAAGCCGCTCGGTCACCTCGGCCGGCGTGCCCTTGGGTGCATAGATGCCGTGCCAGATGCCGACCTGGAAGCCCGGCAGGCCGCCTTCCTCCGCCGTCGGAACGTCCGGCAGGTTGCCGAGACGGGCAGGGGACGTCACGGCATAGGCCTTGATCGTGCCGCCCTGGATCTGCTTCGTCGTGTTGGTCGTCTGGTCGCACATCACGTCGACCTGGCCGCCGAGAAGATCCGTCATGGCCGGACCGGTTCCCTTGTAAGGTACCGTGGTAAACTGCGCCTCGAGCGCGCTCATCAGCATCATGCCGCAAAGATGGGATGCCGCGCCGATACCGGCATTGGCCACCGTCACGGTGTCCTTGTTCGCCTTCATATAGTCGATCAGGCCTTTGAGATCGGTGGGCTCAAATTCCTTGCGGGCCACGATCGTCATCGGCACGTCGGTGACGAGACCGACATATTCGAAGGCGTTGAGCGTGTCATAGGCCAGCTTGCGGTAGAGCGTCGCGCTGGTGGCCATGCCGATATGGTGCAGCAGCAGCGTGTAGCCGTCCGGGTCCGCATTCGCCACGCGGCCGGCGCCGAGCGTTCCGCCGGCGCCGCCGACATTCTCCACGACGATCTGCTGGCCGAGATCCTTCGACATGGCTTCCGCGACGAGGCGCGTCACCGTATCCGTCGGGCCGCCGGCGGAGAACGGCACGACCATCGTAATGGTCCGGTCTGGATAGGTCTGGGCGAGGGCAGAGGTGGAAAGCAGCGATACGGCGATTGCCGCCGAAATGCCCGCGAGGGCTTTCAAGGTCTTCATCAAATCCTCCCGATGAAATCTCAGCCGGCAGGGCTCCTCCCGCACCGGTTCTGGATGCGGCAAGAATGATGCGATCCTCGGCTCAGGCAAGCGAGTGAGCGGATTTCGCAGTCAGTTTACGGCGGTAAACTTGTTCGATTGGGTGGATTTGGTAACAAAGGCGATTGCACATGGGTGGATTCCCACCCACCACGATCGTCAGAACTCGTCCTGAAGCGATGCGGCGTTGAGGTTCTTGTCGAGGCCGTATTTCTGCATCTTCTCGTAGAGCGTCTTTCGGGAGACGCCGAGTTGCTCGTAAACCGGCTTGAGGCTACCGCCGTGAGCGGTGAGCGCACTGGAAATCAACCCCTTCTCATAGGCGGCAACCTTGTCCGACAGCCGTCGTGGCTCGGCCATCTGGGGCACATCGTCCGGGTTGGCATCGAGGCCGAGCACGAATCGGTCGGCCGCATTGCGCAGCTCCCGGACATTGCCCGGCCAGCCGCGCCCGGCAATCTCCGCCGTCAATTCCGCTGGCACATCGACATCGCTACGCATATAGCGAGCGGCCGCTTCGCGCACGAGCTGGAAGAAGAGGAGGGGAATATCCGCCTGGCGCTGGGCGAGGGAGGGCACATGCAGGGTCGCCACGTTCAGCCGATAGAGCAGGTCCGCGCGGAAGCGGCCCGCCGCAACTTCGGCCGCAAGGTCCACCTTGCTCGTGGCGATGAAGCGCACATCGAGCGGAACAGGTTCGTTCGAACCGAGCCGCGTGATGACGCGTTCCTGCAGGACCCGAAGGAATTTCGCCTGCAAATCGAAGGGCATGGAGCCGATCTCATCGAGCAGTATCGTTCCGCCGCGGCCATGTTCGAACTTGCCGTAGCGCGGGCGGAGTGCACCGGGAAAAGCGCCCGCCTCATGCCCGAAGAGCTCGCTCTCGATGAGATTTTCCGGCAGGGCGGCGCAGTTGATGGCGATGAAAGGCTTGTCGGCGCGACCACTGATATCATGCAGCGCCCGCGCAACGACTTCCTTGCCCGCGCCCGTCTCGCCGATGATCAACGTGTCCGCGTCGGTCGCGCCGATAGCCCGCAACTTGTAGCGCAGGTCCACCATGACCTGCGTGCGCCCGGGCAGCCGCGCCTCGATATCGTCCCGCTTGCCGGCGACCGCACGCAGGCGGCGGTTTTCCAGAACGAGGCTCCGACGGTCCATGGCCCGGCGAATGATGCCGGCAAGATGCTGCACGGTGAATGGCTTTTCGAGGAAATCGTAGACGCCGGCGCGCATGGCGCTCACGGCAAGCTGCACGTCCGCATGGCCCGTCACGAGGATGACCGGCACCTCGGGGTCCACCTCCCGGATGCGCTGGAGGAGCGTCATGCCATCCATGCCGGGCAGGCGGATATCGCTGACCACCACGCCATCGAAGGCATAGCCGACGAGCTCCAGCACCGGCTCCGCGCTTGAAAACGTATCGACCTCGAGGCCGAACAGTTCCAGCGCCTGCGCCGACGATCGCCGCATCTCCTCCTCGTCGTCGATCAGGAGGATGCGTCCCCCCGTCATTCCGCTGCCTCCTGCACCGCGTCCGCACTTTCCAGCATGATCCGGAAGACCGCACCGCCTTCCGGATGGTTCACGACGGAGAGATTTCCGCCGAAGTCCTTGACAATATTATAGGAAATCGAAAGGCCGAGGCCCAGCCCCTTCCCGACGCCCTTGGTGGTGAAGAACGGATCGAAGATGCGCTCGGCAATTGCCGCGGGCACGCCGGGGCCATGATCGCGCACCTCGATGACGACATGCGCATCGACACGCCCGGCGGAAAGCACGATCCGTCGATCCGCAAGACCTTCGACCGCATCCGCCGCATTGCTGATGATGTTGACCAGAACCTGCTGCAGGCGGACCGGCCCCGCCTTGACGAGAAGCCCGTCCCCTTCAAGCGCGACGGTCAGCTTCGCATCCGCCGCCT